>JBIKMD010000277.1:0-6101 GCA_044359465.1 Myxococcota bacterium | reverse complement strand
CGGCTGCAGGAAAACACTTCGAAGAAGTGATCCGGGTTGATGATGTGAACAAGACGGGGCCACGCAGCATCGACGCCTTTCTTGGCCAAGCAGAGATTGCGCGACGCTCAGGGGACCGCGACTCGGTGGCGTCGTACGTAGACAAAGCCGAAGAAGCTCAGCCCCAGACCTTCCGTGTGATCATCGCCCGCGCTGAGCTCAACGAAGCGGACCCTGAGAAACGCGCAGACGCCAAGAAGAGCATCACCGAAGTGATGAAGTTCCTCGACAACTTGGGTGAACGTGACCGGGCGCGAGCGCGTGCCCTATTTGCCACCTTCGCGGCAGAAGCTGCGCGGTCCAACATTGCCCTCGCTGAATTGCAGAAAGCTTGGGACGAAGATCCTTCGGCTACGCTGGGCCGAAATCTGGTGTGGACTTTGATTGCAAAAGGCGACGACGAAGGCGCCAAAAAAGCGCTCGACAAAGCGCGGAAGCTCGATGACGGAAGCTACGCGGAATCATTCTTCCTGGCGTCGGTTCTGCTGATGGCAAAAGGTGGCGACGTCGCTGGCTTGGCCCCTGCGATTGCAGCAGCCAAAGCCGCGAACATAGACAAGCGATCGCTGTCTTTTGCCGAGGGTGTGTCGCTTGAGGCACAAAAGAAAAACCCGGCAGCAATGAAAGCGTACGCCGCGTCCCTCAAAGCGGACAAGACCTTCGCGCTGCCAATGCTCGCCATGATTCGTTTGGCGCCGCAGAAGCCCAAGGTGAAGCTGCCGCGTTTGGCACTAGCTGCCAAAGTGACGGGCGATGCGCGGGCCTATGTTGCGCAGGCAGACATGCTCTTCGACGTCGGAAATTTCCCCGAGGCGGTGGACAAATATCTGCAAGGTCTCAAGAACGATCCTTGGGTCGTTGATCTGGGCCGCGTGTCTACACGCTATGCCGACGCGCTCTCGAAGAGTGGTAAAACTGCGGAGGCCGCGCTCGTTGCGATCGAAAATACGATCGTCGACCCCAAGGATACCGACGCACTGCTCAAAGTGATTCAGACCGCGCGTGATGCAGGCGCCTTCGATGAGGCGCAGCGTTTGATCAATAGCGGCCTCGATTTGAATCCAAAAGAGACGCGGCTTCGCCTGGCCGAAGCCGACGTGATGATAGCCAAGGACGCAGGCGACAAAGCGCGGAGCATTCTGCAGCAAGTCCTCAAGGCAGATGAAAAATCAGTCCGCGCGCTCGAGCTCATGGCGCGCAGCTACTATCCAAAAGATCCTGATCTGGTGAAGTTGCACATCAAGAAGGCGATTGAGCTCAAACCGGACGAGGCCAAGTTTCATTATTTGCTTGGTCAAGCCTACATCGAGAAAGGCAAGTTCGAGGAAGCGCGAGATGCCTTTGAGCGATCGCTAGAGCTCAATGACAAAAACGCCGATGCACACATCATGCTGGCGAAGGTCACGGATCAGCTAGGGCGCAAGAAAGAATCGGCCGATGAGCTCAAAAAGGCGCTGGCGATCGATCCTGAGCGCAAAGCAGTGGTGCTCGAGCTGGGTCAGAAGCTCGAAGACTTGAATCAAATGGCTGATGCGCTCGACTTGTACACGGCGCAATTCAAGAAGGAGCCCGGCAACGGCGCGCTTGCCGTGCGGATTGGCCGGATTCATCAGCAAAACGGAAATCGCCCGAACGCGATCAAATTCTTCCGTATTGCGCTCAAGATCAACCCAGGTGACGCATCGGCGCACTACCGGTTGGGCTATCTGTTCAAAGACGCGGGTCAGAACAAAGAAGCGCTCAAGTCGTTCCAAATGTATTTGAAGCTGGCGCCAAACGCCCCCGACAAAACCGAAATCGAAGAAGAGATCTCGGACCTCAAGAACTAGGGACGCGCCTCAAAGTCCTGTCTCTTTCCCGGTCTGACGGCGTTCTTGGGGACACAGCCAAGAACGAGCCGAGTGCTCAGTGTTTGGCGGCTGTGGGGCCTGTTGCGCCCGTAGGCGCCGTAGCAGCGGCGGCTTCAGCATCCGCCTTGGCCTTCGCTTCAGCAGCGGCGATCTCGCTCGCCTTCTTTTCGCTGACCGCAGAAAGTTTTGCCAAACCTTGCTCAAACTGCGGGCCCACCATGTTTTCCATGCTCACAAACAGACCGAACGCTTTGCTGATGAAATCGCGTTCACCGTCCATGCTCCAGGTCACGGTGGTACCGCCCGCAGCTGGTTTGAGCGTGAAAGTGGCGACGTTGGTCGCTTCCATGGGCTTGAGGAACTCGAGTTTGGTTGTCACCTTTTGGTTGGGCACGCTTTCGGTGATGGTTTGTTTTCCCTCGCCGGTTTTCTCGCCTACCCAAGTGTACGAAGACCCGACGCCAATGGCTGGGCCGGCGTAAGTGATCTTCTGATTGGGGTCCATTGCCGCCCAGGGCGACCATTCTGGCATCTTGTGCAGGTCATTGACGTAGTCAAAGAGCACTGCCGGCGGCGCTTTGCTGATGACCGATCGCTCGAGGTGAAAGCCCGCCGGCTGCATGGCTACGACGACCACAAAAATCACAACTACGCCAACGAGCGCGACAAGGGCTTTTTTCATGGGGTTCTCCTTGGCGCCGCCTAGATCTCTTTTCGTGGCTGTACAAGCTCCCCAAAATCGCCGAAGACGCGCGGTATGTTGGACCTGAAAACACTCCTCAGCACTCCCGAAGCGATAGAAGCTAGGCTCCAGCTCCGCGGCAAGCTCCCCGAACAGTTCAGCGAGATCCTCCTGCTGTCGAAGAAGCGCCGCGAGCACAACGTTGCGCTCGACAAGCTTCGCCAAGACCAAGCGCAGGCGCAGGCGCAGATGAAAGAGCTCGCGCAAAAGGGCGACAAAGCCGGCATCGAGCAAGCACGCACGGCCATGCGCAACGCTGGCGACAACGTGAAGTCGATCGACGCAGAAGTGAAAGTGGTCGAAGAAAAAATCACCGGGCTGCTCATGAACGTGCCGAATGTTCCGCACGAGAGCGTTCCGGTGGGTGACGAAAGTGCGAACAAAGTCGTGCGCGAATGGGGCACCGTTCCCAAGTTTTCGTTCGAGGTCAAAGATCACCATGAGCTAGGTGAGAAGCTCGGGATTCTGGACTTTGAGCGCGGCACCAAGATCGCACAAACCCGGTTCACCTTGCTGCGCAAAGGCGCTGCGCGTCTCGAGCGCGCGCTCATCAACTTCATGCTCGATTTGCATACAGGCCGCGGCTACGAAGAAGTGTTGCCGCCGTTTCTCGTCAACCGCGCGAGCATGACGGGCACTGGGCAGCTTCCCAAGTTTGCGGACGATATGTTTCGCACGGCAGACCCCGAGCTGTACCTGATTCCAACTGCGGAAGTTCCGGTCACCAACATCTACCGTGACGAGATTCTCGACGAATCAGAGCTCACCAAAAAATTTGTGGCCTATTCTCCGTGCTTCCGAAAAGAAGCTGGTTCTTACGGACGCGACACGCGCGGTCTGATTCGTCAGCATCAATTCGAGAAGGTCGAGCTAGTGAAGCTCGCGCGCCCTGAGGACTCATTCCAGGAGCTCGAAGGCATGGTGCAGGACGCAGAAGAAGTGCTCAAACGTTTGAATCTGCCGTACCGCGTTGTTGCGCTGTCCACGGGTGACATGGGTTTCTCCGCGTCCAAGACCTACGACCTAGAAGTCTGGCTGCCGTCGCAGAATGCATACCGTGAGATTTCGAGCTGTTCGAATTGCACGGACTTCCAAGCGCGTCGCGCGCAGATTCGCTTCCGCCGCGGTCAAGGCAAACCAGAGCTCGTGCACACACTCAATGGCTCGGGCCTTGCGGTTGGACGTACGCTGATCGCCATCATGGAAAACTATCAGCAAGTGGACGGCAGCATCGTGGTGCCAGAAGCTTTGCGTCCCTTTGCAGGTGGTCTCGCGCGTATTGGTTGAGCCTCACCGTTTCATCAACGCCGCTTGCCGATTCTTTTTGCTGGTACGCCGCCGTAAATCTCTCCCGCAGGCACGTCTTTACTAACGACCGCGCCCATCGCCACGACCGCTCCGTCACCAATCGTCACGCCATCTGTGATGCCCGCATTGGCGCCAATCCAAACGTCGTTCCCAATGCGGACGCCGCGTGAGGTGACACCCTGTGCTCGGATGGGCTGTGCTGCCGAGAGGCCGTGGTCGAACGCATAAATGACCGCGCCGGTGGCGATGCGTGTGCCATCGCCGATGGTCACGCCTGCAGATCCACCATCAATGCTCACGCGTGCGTTGATGCTCACGTGGTCGCCAACGTGAATCGGACCATGCATGAATACATCGGCGGAGATACTGACGCCGTTGCCAATCACGATGCCGCGTCCGGGCTCGCCAAACAGATGCGCCTCTGGCGCGACAAAACAACCTTCGCCGATGGTGATGGTCTCGAGCGCGCGCAGGCGATCTTGAATCTCCCGTTGCCAAGGCTCGGCCCACTCCCTGTGTTTCTCTTTGAGTGAGAAATACAACCACGGCATCCATGACAGCCGTTGTTTGTGCTGCGCCTGGTAGTCCATTAGGTCACTGGTCGCCCTGTTCGACGATGACAAACTCGACGCGGCGGTTCTGCGCTTTACCGCGCGGTGTGTTGTTGGATGCGATTGGCCTTGTTTCGCCGTAGCCTTGGGCCGCAAGACGCTCCGCTTCAACGCGACCTTTCTCGATTAGATAGGTCCTAACGCTCGCGGCGCGCGCTGCTGAGAGCTTCATGTTGTAGGCGTCTGCCCCCACACTGTCTGTGTGGCCTTCAATGCGCAACAAGCGCACTTCTGGATGCGCTCTGAGCTGCGCGCTCACTTGATCCAGGATGGTGAAAGATTCGGTTTTGATGACCGCGCTGCCAGTCTCGAAGTTGATCTTCTCCAAGATCTGAATCTTCTGCTTAGAGACAAAGACAGTGACGCCTTTGCCTTCGTCTGGGCAACCGTCATCGTCATTGTTACCGTTGATCGTCTCGGGCTCGTCCGGGCACTTGTCGTCCGTATCGAAGACACCGTCGCGATCGTGATCTTGGGGACGCGACGGTTTGGATGCCGGTGGAGGTGGAGGAGGCTCTTGTGGGCAGTCCTCTTCGACTTCTGTCGCTTCGTCTGGTTCGTCGTTTTCGTCCGCGTCGTAAACGACGTCACTCTCTTTGCACTTTTTCTTCAGTTTCCGTGGTTTGCGATCCGGACAACCATCGTCATCTTCGAAGCCGTTTCGTGTCTCTCGCTCGTCGGGGCACTTGTCGAGCGCATCAACAATGCCGTCACTGTCGCGATCGGATTCGGGACAACCATCACCGTCTTCTACCCCGTTCACCCATTCTGCAACGTCAGGGCAGGCGTCTTTGCCATCGAGAATGCCGTCGTTGTCCCGGTCGCGTTCTCGCGGCGCCCACGCAACGCCGAGCAGCGCACGAAAATCCGGGCTGCCGTAACCACCGATCAGACCACCACCCACGCCCGCAGTGAGGTAGACGTTGTCGAAGAAGCCGACACGCGCAGACACCAGCCACTCGAGCGCATTTTCGCCTTCGCGCTGAAATGGCCGCACCGCGGATGTGAGCCCCCAGAGCTCGCCGGTCACTTCGTACGAGGTCGGACCCGCTCTCCACGGCAAAATGGCTCGCGCCATGACATTGTAACTGAGTTGACTGGCGACGAAGTTGTTGATCACCTCGCGCCCGACGCGCAAACGCGCACCCAAATTCAAAGCCAGCTCGAAGACGCCAGAAAAACGGCGCGAGACGATGAGGCGAGGGTACCCGCTGATGGTGTTGCTGCCAATGTAGGCGCGTCCGCCAGAGGTGGGAAACGCAATGTCAGCAGCGATGCCCATGTTGATGCCGTGCTTGAACTGGTCGAGGAACGTGGCCTTGATGGCCAGTTTCAGGTCGCCGAGCGCAGTGACTGGCGGCGCAGGAGAAAGGTCGCGAAGATCAACGGGAATGAACGCTAGCGACACGGGCAGATCGATACCGACCGATAGCCATGAGAGAAACGACACGTGCGCCATGACGTGCCCCATCAATTGGTGACCGACGGCTATAGATGCTGAGTTATCAGGATAGCGCCACACGAGCGGGTTCAAGGCATAGTGGATGAGGA
>JBIKMD010000276.1:0-6107 GCA_044359465.1 Myxococcota bacterium | reverse complement strand
GGTAGTTCTTATCGAGTGTGTTTTTCGAGCCGAAGCGGCAGCCAACCATACAACCACCGCAGTAGTTGCAACCGGTGCGTTCGGGGCCTTCGCCGGAGAAGAAAGGGTCTTTTGCGGTTTCGCCGGGCTTGCCAAAATAGACGGCCACGTTGGCGGAGTGAAACGTGTCTCCGCGGCCAATCTCTTCAGCGTAACTCTTCAGGACTTTGTCGGCCGCAAACACAGTGGGTGTTTTGGCAACGCCGAGCATGCGCTGAGCGAGCGCATAAAACGGCATGAGAATCTGCTTCCAATCATTGCCCTGCGGATGTGCGGGCCAACGTTTATCGGCAAGCACTTTGTCTGGAGGTACCAGCGAGGTGTTCGCGTACACGAGCGAACCTCCGCCCACACCGGCGCCGCCAAGGATGAGCACATCTTTGAGCAGGGTGATCTTCTGGATGCCGTGGAGCAAAAGCTTCGGCATCCATAAGAACTTCCATACCTTCCAGTTCGACTTTGGAAAATCCTTTGCGTTTTGCCGCTTCCCAGCTTCCAGCACGCGAACTTTGTAGCCTTTTTCCGCAAGCCGCAGCGCACTCACACTACCGCCAAAACCCGAGCCAATGATGATGTAGTCTTCCATCTGACCCACGGTTTAGCACCTCCGCCTCAGGCCTTCACGCTTTGCGCGGAAAAGGCGTCACGACCACGCAATCGCGTAGCGCACGTTCATGCGGCCGTCGGCGAGTAGGGTCATCTCTTCGATTTCGTAGCTGACAGATTTACCACCCACGAGGCGTACCGTTTGCGCATTGTAGGCCATGGCGAGCTCGAGGATGAAGAGCCCTGGCAACACTGGCGCATCGCTCGCTAGCGTCACAAAACGAGTATCGGTGACACGCGTCGATTCAACGCGGCTGAAACAATCGAGAAAGTATTGGCCAACGCGAGGAACGTACGCGGCCATTTGCCGAGGTTTCATGAGCTTGACCAGCATCGCGTGCGGCCCAGATGAGAGATCGCGCTGGCACGCGTATTCGCCGCATTCTCGGGCTTGTTGCTGAAAGCCAATCCCTCTGAGCTCGGCGATGGCTCGGTGAAACAGGGCAGGTGCCCACGCGTCGTACCAATCGAGGGAGCGAAAACGTTGCTGCCAGTAGGCGCGGATGGGTTCGGGTAATGTGCTCCTCACCGCGGCCACACCGCCCTTGACGTGGTCCTTCGCAAACGACAGGGCACTGTGCAGGACGAAGCCGCGTGTTCTCCACGGACTGGCCCCAATCGCTTGGAGCATCGCGGTAAACGTCACATCATCGATGGTCGGCTGTGTCATCCGCGCCTCGCTAACAGGACGAGTCTGCCACATCGGTGTCGCATGCGCCGCGGTTGCATAATTCCGAGACTTTTGTAGGCACGAAGGCATGAGATTCGCGCTGTGCTTTCTGGTCGCCTGCGCCGGCCCCGCGTCGCGTGCTGTCGTGCGACCGCTTTCTGAACACACGCTGCCTGCGCGAGCCTTTCCAACGACGTCCATTTACCATGTGAACTTGGCAGATGAGGTGGATGAAACCGGCCCCTTCCGCCGCGTAGAGATACCGGAGCTATGGATCGTCAAGCCAGAACAACCCGTCGCAGATTGGCCTTGGTTTTGGCAACAAATGCGGACGCATGGTTTTACCGGCTTCGACTTCAGCGCGGTCGACGTGGTGGATTGGGGTAGCATTCCGGCGGATATACATGCGCTGCGTGTCACAGGACGCGAGGACCTGGACGACGTCGAAGCCTTGCTACGCCGCAGCCCGTGGCTGACATGGTTGGATCTTGCAAACACCAAGGCGTCAGATCGGACGTGCGCGCTCATCGCGGAGCTACCTCGTTTGCAACGTATCTCTCTCGCAGAGACGGAGATTTCAGACATTTGTGTCGCCCGGCTTGCGCTGCATCGGCAATTAGAGCGGCTCGATCTTCAAAAAACGCTTGTGACCGATGCCGGTGTCATCAAGCTGACGTCGCTACCGCTTCTGGCCTCGCTGAGCCTGGCGCACACCCGCGTCAGTGATGCGTCTGTCGCGCCATTGCTCGACCATTTTGCCTTTCGTGCCCTGAACCTTGCGGAGACTGGTGCTTCGCACAGATCGCAACAGCGACTCGCCAAGACGACGAGCTTCGAACGGCTCGATCTCTCAAAAACGCAGGTCAGCGCCAAAGTCGTGCGTTCACTGCTTCGGCATCCGTACCTGCAGTGGTTGTCGCTTGCCGGCGTTGCAGTCGGGGATAGTGACGTCGCGGCACTCACCGCGCTCCGGCGCATCGAGGTGCTCGACGTGTCTGAGAGCGCCATCACCAAACTCGATCCGCTCGCGCAACTGGAACGGCTCCGCTTGCTGTCGTTCTCTGGCACCGTCGTCTACCAATTGGAGCCGATCGCTGGTTTGCGTGGCCTGAGCTATCTAGACGCGTCGGACACTTTGGTTGACGATAATGCAATTCAGTCCCTTCGAGGCCTACCACTCCAAACGCTCGACCTTACTGGCACTCGGATCACTTCTCTCGCGCCGCTCACACCACTCAAACGCTTGCGGGAGCTGCATCTTGGCAAAACGCAGATCACGCGCGTTGATGCGTTAGCGGAGTTCCCGTTTCTGCGTGTTCTATCGCTCAAGGGCACCAAGCTCGAGAGCCTTGCGCCAGTCGAAGGTCTCAGCGGACTTGAACGCCTCTCGCTCGCCGGGGCGCAGTTCTCGGCGTTGTCACTCCGAAAGTTGACCCACCTCGTGTTGCTCAACCTAAACGACACTGCGGTCTCCAGCGCCGAGCTTGATGCGCTCAGCAGCGACGCCCTCCTGGTGTTGCAGTTGGCGCGCACCAAGGTAGACGCGGCGGCGCTCTCTCGCACACTGCCGCGCCTCCAGACACTACAAACGTTGGATCTTGCGGGCCTGCCAATCGACGAAGCCGCGGTCACCGGCGTGAGCCTTCCTCGGCTGCGCGTCCTGAACCTGTCACACACGCAGGTCCATGACTTGTCACGGTTGACCCTGCCGCGGCTCGAACGTTTGTACCTGATGGGCGTTGAGCTCACTAAAGACGGGCTACCAGATCGGAAGCGACTGCCGCGCCTGGTCGGTCCCTAGTGCTGTGATCACACAACCCCCTGTACACTTGGGGCGAAGCCGTGTACGGGCGGCGCCCAAATGACAGCTGCTGTACGCAACGACCTCCGAAATATCGCCATCATTGCCCACGTCGACCACGGCAAAACCACGCTCGTTGACCATATGCTCAAGCAGTCGGGGTTGTTTCGCGACAACCAAACGACCACCGAACGCATGATGGACAGCAACGACCTCGAGCGTGAGAAGGGCATCACGATCCTCGCCAAGAATACGGCCGTTGCTTACAACGGAACGACAATTCACATCGTTGACACCCCCGGCCATAGCGACTTTGGCGGCGAAGTCGAGCGCATTTTGGGCATGGTCGACGGCGTGCTGCTGCTGGTTGACGCTAGCGAAGGCCCGCTTCCGCAAACCCGCTTCGTGCTTCGCAAATCACTCGCGCGCCGCTTGCCGGTCATCGTGGTCGTCAACAAGATCGACCGCTCCGACGCACGCGTTCAAGAAGTGCTCAACGAAGTCTACGATTTGTTCATTGATCTAGAAGCCGATGAGCAACAGCTCGATTTCCCTGTGCTCTACGCGATTGGCAAACTCGGCCAAGCCAAGCACAAGATGGAAGACGAGCTCAAAGATTTGACTCCGCTCTTCGACACCATTCTCAAAGCGGTGCCGCCGCCAGCAGACACCAAAGACGGTGGCTTGCAGATGGCCATCTCGAACATCGACTACAACGACTACGTTGGTCGTTTGGCGATTGGCCGTATCTATCGTGGCCAATGTAAGATTGGTGACGAAATCGTGCTCGTCGGGAAGACCGGCAACACCAAGACGCGCATTACCAAGCTCTTTACCTTCATGGGTTTGAGCCGCGCCCCCATCGAAGCCGCGTCAGCCGGCGAAATCGTCGCGCTTGCTGGTCTCGAAGGCGTGGAAATTGGTGACACCATTGCGAGCGTAGCCGATCCAACACCGCTCGAACGTATTGCGATCGACGAACCCACGCTGAGCATGGTGTTCTCTGTCAACACCGGCCCACTCGCCGGCAAAGAAGGCAAATTCGTTACCAGCCGTAACTTGCGCGATCGTTTGTTCAAAGAGACGCTCAAGAACGTGGCTATTCGCGTGGAAGAGACCGAGACGCCAGATGCCTTCAAGGTGTTCGGGCGCGGTGAGCTCCAACTCGCCATCTTGGTGGAAATGATGCGCCGTGAGGGCTTCGAGCTCTGCGTCGGACAACCACAGGTCGTCATTCGCGAAATCAACGGCAAGAAGCACGAGCCGCGCGAGCGTCTCTACTTGGATATCCCAGACCAGTACACGGGTACCGTGACCGGCAAGCTCGGCCCACGTGGCGGCCGCATGGAAGTCATGGATAACCGTGGCTCGGGTCGCGTGCGCCTCGAGTTCGTCATCCCGTCGCGCGGTTTGCTCGGCTTCCGCTCTGAGTTCCTCACTGACACCCGCGGTTTGGGTCTGATGAACACCTTGTTCGAAGACTGGTTCGAAATGCAGCCTAACCTCGAACGCCGAAGCACCGGTGCACTCGTCTGCGATCGCTTGGGCACCAGCGTGCCGTATGGTCTTTGGTACATCGAAGAACGCGGTCGTTTGTTCATCACCTCCGGCGTCGATGTGTACGAGGGCATGATCATTGGCGAGCACGCCAAAGAGAACGACCTTTGGGTAAACGCATGCAAAGAAAAGAAGCTCACGAACGTGCGTGCGTCAGGCCATGACGAAGCGGTTCGCCTGACGGCCATTCAAGAGATGAGCATTGAAAAAGCGATCGAGTTCATCAACTCGGACGAGCTCGTTGAAGTGACGCCCAAGAACATTCGGTTGCGCAAGCGCATCTTGCAGAAGAACCGGCAGCCCAAGGGCGCCAGCAGCGACGAATAGACCAGGCTATGGAGCCTTTGCTCCTGGCAGCGGCTCTGTGTGTTCCAAGCCGGCCTGAAGCGCGTACGCTTCCACTTCATAGGGAATCGCACTGTACGCGCCCTCAATGAGGTCCGTGCCGCGCGGAACCACGAGCATATTGGCAATCATGTGCGAGTAGTATGACGCAACGAACGCTGGGGTTCCCCCTGCTAGGTCGTTCACTTGCGAGGTGTGCACGAGCTCGTGTCGCAAGGTATGAATACAATCAGGACTGCCGGGCTCCTGGTGACTCAGATAAATATCGTTGCCAATGGTTTGCGCTCCTGCTTCGCCCCACATCATCGCGTGCAGGATACCGCGATCATGCAGCCTGACGCTGCTGAGCAAACTCGCCGGATAGTCGCGAAGTAACGCTTCTCGCTCCTGCGCGTTGAGCTCGCGGGGAGGGAACAGCGCGTCATCGAGCCCACGCAAGGTGTAATAGACAGGTGTGAGCACGCCGGTCATTGCGCCAAAAATGGGCTGGAGGAAGGTCTGCAGCAGCAGCTCCGGCTGACGGATCCAGCGAAGCGAGGCCAAGTCACGCAAGAAGTTGAACGCGCTACCAAGCATGGCTTCTGGCGCACGTAATGCGCCTTCGATTGCGCCTGTGACCACCCCAAAGATCGATGCGATGGTTTTGCGAAGGACGTCGATCGCCGCGTCCACTCGAACGCCGAACAGGCCGAGCAAACGAAGTGGCAGCTCCAGGACGAACGTGAGAACCGTGCGCGCTACCATGGTCACGAAGTTGACGACGAGCGTCACGAGCCAGCGAACAAACGAGACAGGCGCTGTGATGACAGTGCCAATGTAGCGGGTGATCCGGTCATAGGTTGGCTCAATGATCCGCCGGCTTTCATGGATTGGATGCAGCAAGGTGCCAGTGACCACGGTAGTAGGGTCTACGTTTGGTGGGCACGCTGCTTGCGCAGACGGTGCAGATTGCACCTCGGCCGCACTCGGCATGGACTGATCAGCCGCAGGGGCAGCGTTTGGCTGGGGTGGGGCGGCCTCCCGAGTTGCGCGTCCCCGCGGTGCTTGCAGGCCGCGCAGCATGGACGACTCGTCCCCAAAGCTCGCTCG
>JBIKMD010000275.1:0-6123 GCA_044359465.1 Myxococcota bacterium | reverse complement strand
GCGGGTTACTGTGAACCAGAGGTCAAACGCTACGCAGTCAGGGGATTTGGCTGCGCGAGCACGGATGTTTCTGGTTGGGTCTGGCTGCTTGGTATAGGTCTGGTTGGTTCGTCGCTGCACAGGCGCCGTCGCTCATAGCGCTATGCTGTAGAGCGCCTCGGTTCGCGGCATGGTTCCGCCATTTTGCATGTGCGCGCCCATCTCCGTCGCGGGATAGGTTTCGTTGTACCAAGGGTCCACGACCACCGCGTTCGGTCCCCAAGTGGTAGGGTCGGCTGGATCCGAATTCGGATCGCGCCCCACGACGCAAAAGCCATGGTCACTGTCTGCGAGTGCCATGACTTCAACGGGGTGTAGGCCCCGATCTGCAAGCAGCACAGCGGCAGTCATGGATTTTTCGCCGCAGTTTCCGCTGCCATGCTCCCTGGCCAGGGTCGCGATGTAGCGGCCCACGGTGTACATGGGTCCTGGGTGCGCGACGGACGGTGGCGCTTGGTATTGGCTCATGTCTGGGCCAATGCCCAACTTGGCACCGATGGCGCTCGTGAAGAGCTCTGCGCGCGCCAAGAGACCTCCCGGCGCGTTGACCACACTCGCCAAACCTTCCGAGAACGAATGAAATTGGTTGAACGATTGCAGGTTTGCAGACACTTCGCGCTGCGCCCATTCGCCAATGAACAAGTTACGCCGCAGGGCAGCGCTTGGGGTGCTTCGCGCTGGCTCGTCTGCACGCTCGGTCCCGGCGGGTCTCAGCGTGGAGACACCACCCCCTGAGCCTTTGAGCCCAGTTTGCAAAGAGGCCGTGCGAGGCACCTCCGCCGTGCGTGGAGGCAGGGTGAACGGCTGGGGAGTCGTCGCTGCGTTTTCCTTGGGCGTGCCGGGCGTATCCACCGGCGTGAACGCGCGCAACACGGCAGGTCCGCGTGGGCCAATCGGGGGTGTCATCGCTTGAGACATTAACACAGAGCCCGAATTTGGTCTTCCGCTTGTGTTGCGAAGTAGGTGTTTGGCGCGTTCTCGCTGCCTTCTTGCGCCCCGTGATGTCCTAGCACCCGACGTCTTGCGTTCCTTTGCGTGACTTGAGGTCTTGCTTGCGCTTAAATCACGCGCATGCGTTTTCTCGTTCCCGCGCTCGTCTTCTTTGCTTGTAGCACTCCTGCACCCAAAGCCCCGGAGCCACTCGCCCCCGCGCCAAAGCCGGATCTGATCATCGGTGAAGTGGTCGCGCTCACCGGGCCAGAAGCCACCTTCGGCTTTTCTGCGCGCGACGGCATTGAGCTAGCTGTGCGCGAGGCCAATGCCAAAGGCGGCATCCAGGGCCGCAAAATTGTCGTCAAAGTGCAGGATAGCAGAGGGCGACCGGAAGAGGCGACCGCTGCACTCACCCGCGTGCTCGATAGAGACAAACCCGTGGCGGTCATTGGTGACATTGCGTCCACCAACACCTTGGCGATTGCGCCCATTGCACAAAAGCGTCAGGTCCCTCTGCTAACACCCGCGTCAACGGCTGCCGCTGTCACCAAAGCCGGTGACTATGTGTTTCGCGCATGTTTCAGCGATGCCTTTCAGGGGCGCGTCATGGCGATCTTCGCCGCCGACGAACTGAAACAGCGCAAAGCGGCCATTTTACACGACGGCAGCAGCGACTACTCCATTGGTCTCGCCAGCGAGTTCAAGCGCAGTTTGGTCGAGTTCGGTGGTGAGGTGGTTGCGGACGAAGTCTTCATGCGCGGTGACGTGCACTTCAAAGCGCAGCTCACGAAGATTCGCGAAAAGAAGCCCGAGGTGTTGTTCGTTCCCGGAACCTACGCGGAGGTGGGTTTGATTCTTCGCCAAGCGAGAGAGCTCGGCTTGAACGCGACGCTCCTTGGCGGCGACGGCTGGGATAGTCCGCGCCTGGTGGAGGTGGCTGGTGCAGCGGCAGATGGCTCACACTTCTCTACGCACTTCGCCAGTGATGCAGACGCACCGCTCGTCAAACACTTCGTGCAAGAATTCACTTCTACTTTTGGTTATGACCCAGATGGGTTTGCTGCCATGGGCTACGAATCTGGTCGTTTGCTGATCGACGCGCTTGGCCGCGCTAGCACACTCGATCCCGCCGGTGTTCAAAAGGCGCTGAGCGAAACCAAGAAGGTTGAAGGTCTGTCAGGTGAAATCGTCATGGGCGCAGACCGTGAGCCGCAGAAGCCGGCGTTCATCATGAAGGTCGCGCAAGGTAAGTTCAAATACGAAACGCGCATCTGGCCGCGCTGAGCGTGTCACCGCAGCCGAGGCCGAGTTCGCAGTCGTAGCCGAGTGGCCGGCGTCGGTCTTTGCACCGAGATCGTGTCCCAAAAATGAGACAGGGCTCTCGCGCCTGAAGACAACTCCGCTTGCAGCACCGTCGATAGTTTTCTCATGGACACAGACATTCGATTCAGCTTCTAGCAGCTCGATGTGTATCGCCGAGCGATAGCGTTTCTTTTACTCGCCACATTGATGCTCGACGAAATGCCACGCGGGCACACGACGATCGCGGACCAGTTTTCGTCGCGCTTCGATTTCGGTTCCGCTCAACATCGCAGAAGCGCAGGTGTATTGCATCGTATTGTGCAGATGCTAACAAAGTTGATTCGAAAACGCTTGGTCGCCACGGCCACGGCCACTCGGCTACGAGCTCGGCGACGACCTCTACCACGTCGTCTCGTTCCGCAACCGCAGCCTGAGATCCAGATCCAACGGCTGAGCAGCGAGGCGGGCGCCAAAGCGAACTCGATCTCCGGACAAAACTGTAGCTAGGGCAGAATAACGATGGTGTCGCGCGCACCGAGCACCGCGAACACTTCGTCTAGTACCGAGTCATCGCCAGCGACGCAGCCGAGCGTCCAATCCGAGCCTCCCCCGTTTCCATGCACGAGGATTTCTCCGCCAAGTGGTGTTTTCTGTGGCGGAATGCCGCAGCCGTTCTGTGCTGAATCGATCTGCTGTTTTTGTGATGCCGTAATGAGGCCTGCGTTGATCCCGCGCGTCGCATCGTCCTTGTCTGGATAACTGACGAGGAACGCTTTGTAATAAGATGAATTGGGAATTTTCGACGCGGCGTAGAACACACCCTCTGGGGTCTTTCCATCGCCTTCGACGTTCTTGTCGCCCGTGGGCGTGAACCCAAGGCCAATTTGGTAGTTCTTGACGAGCGCGCCGTTCTTGCAAAGCGCCATGTTGCGCGCACTTTTGCGCACCACGATGTAATCATTCTTGGTGGTATCGCAGACGTGTAGCTTGCTCCCGTTGCTGCCCCAAGCGTTTGCGCAATCCATTGGGCCAACGCCTGGATTCCAGGTGTTGCCTTGGGCTTCCGCCCAGCAGTCGCCCGCCGAGTCACAGGCGTAACCCTCTGAGGTTCGGCACTGTGCGTCAGATCCGCAGCTTTTTACACAGAAGGTTTGTTCATCCCCAACCTGCGCGCAGGTTGAACCGCTTGGACAACCCGTCGTGCGGCAGTTGGCCTTGGTGCAGTAGCCGCCCGGTAAGCCCATGCACGCAAGGTGTGCGCACGCTTGGTTGGTGGCGCATGCGCTGCCAATGTCGTTGCTGGGTTCCTCTTCACCTGGCCATCGCTGCAACGCTTCGGGCAAGCAGATGTTATAGATCTTCGACGGATCGTTGAAACGCTGACGGCGCACGCAAGCGTACCCTGGACGGCAGCCAGTGGGCGAAATGACAAAGTCACACTCGCTCGCGCATTTGGCTGCGCCATCTGCATCAATACAGCGCGTGAGTGTATTGTTCGTGCCAGCGCCCGTGTTGATATCTGGGCAGATCCAACTCGCACCACTGTTCTTGCACGTTTGCGTACAAAAGCCGTTTGGGAAGTCTGCGTCGTTCAGGCACTGCGCGGTATTCGTGTAGCCTGCGTGGTTGCAGTCAGACGCGGAGTCGCACATGCCGCCAATCCACGCTGCGTTCATCTCGACGCCGGCGAGGACCGGCCCCGGCGGATCGACCGGAGTTTGTCCCGTCGGGCCCGTTTTCCCGGTGGGACCAGTGGAACCTGACGGTCCGTCGTTTTTGATTTCGACGTCGTCTTCGCTCCCGTTTTCAACCGGGGTGAGCTCTTCCGTGAAGTCGTCGCCCACGTTTTGCGCGGCAGGTTTCTTCTCCGTTTGCTTTTCTTCAGGGGCTGGCGGAACAGCTGTTTTCCCGCAGGCAGCCGCAATGAGGACAACGGCGATGGTAAGGCGTTTCATAGAAGACGAGCTCCCGCGCGACGTTATCGGCCACCCCTAACAAATGTTCGCTTCATTGACACGGCCTACAACGTGTCTTTTAGTGCGCGTTTTCCGATTGGGGAGGGGTATTTGCTAACCAGTGACCGGAGCGAGACCGTATTCGAAGATTTCAAAGCCGCGCTCACACCTGCGCAGGCCGTAACTGAGGCGAACCGCTGCCTTTACTGCGCGGACGCGCCCTGCATTCAGGCCTGCCCGACGAGCATCGATATTCCTCAATTCATTCGCAAGATTGCCACCGGGAACGTCAAAGGTTCTGCTCGCACGATCTTCGACAGCAACATTCTGGGAATGAGCTGCGCCCGTGTGTGTCCCGTAGAGGTGCTCTGCGCCGGCGCCTGTGTTTACAACCACCGCGGTGAAGACCCAATCGCCATTGGAAAGCTTCAGCGCTACGTCACGGACCAAGCGTACGCAGAGGGCTGGCGCTTCTTTAGTGCGGGGCCAGACACCGGCAAAAGCGTCGGGCTGATTGGTGCAGGACCTGCTTCGCTCGCCGCCGCACATGAGCTCCGCCGCGCCGGTCATAGGGTGACCATCTATGACAAGCGCAAAGTCACCGGAGGGCTCAACACCACGGGCGTCGCGCCTTACAAGATGAAGAGCGATCGCGCCCTTGCCGAATGGGAATGGGTGACTGCGATCGGCGGAATCGAAGTGCAGACCGGTGTGGAGATTGGCCGTGACCTGACTTGGGATGCACTACGGTCCAAGCATCAAGCGTTGTTTCTAGGGTTTGGTCTCGGCGAAGACACGCGTTTGCAAGTGCCGGGTGAGCAGCTTCCTGGTGTGTATGGCGCCGTCGAGTTGATTGAAAAATTCAAGCTAGGAAAGCTTGCGTTTGCTGAGGTGAAACACGCGGTCGTCGTGGGCGGAGGCAATACCGCGCTGGACGCTGTGCGTGAGCTCAAAGGGCTTGGTGTTCCCGAGGTGACGCTCCTGTACCGCGGCGTAGAAAGCGCGATGAGTGGGTATGCCCATGAGTGGGAGGCTGCAAAAATCGAGAACGTGCGCGCGCTTTGGCAGACCCAGCCGATTGCCGTCGAAGGCACCACCAAGGTCACAGGGCTAAAGTGCGTGCGGCTCGATGATGCCAAAAAAGCCATCCCGGGCACCGAACATTCTATTCCGGCAGATCTAGTGATGCTTGCGATCGGGCAGGCCAAGCTCGCGTCCCTTGCGGCATCGCTGCCTGGGCTGAAAATCGACAAAGGAACCATCGTCACCGACGCGCATGGTGCTACAGGTTGCGCCGGCGTGTTTGCTGGTGGTGACTGCCGCAACGGCGGCAAAGAAGTGGTCAATGCTGCCGCTGAAGGCAAAACAGCGGCGCGCGCAATCAGCCAATACCTCGGAGCCAAGTGATGCCTTCTCTCGCCTCGAATACTGGTGGCATCAAGTCGCCGAATCCGTTTTGGCTCGCGTCCGCGCCGCCTACCAACTCCGGTGGGCAAATCATGCGCGCGTTCGATGCAGGCTGGGGCGGCGCCGTGTGGAAAACGCTCGGACAACCCATTCAGAACGTGTCGTCGCGTTTTGGCGGCATGCATGTTGGCGGCCGGCGTGCCGTTGGTTTTAACAACATCGAGCTGATCACGGATCGTCCGCTCGAATCGAACTTCAAAGAAATCTACGAAGTCAAAAAGCGCTATCCAAACAACGCCGTCATCGTCTCGCTCATGGTCGAGACCAAAGACGAATGGAAAGACATCATCAAGCGTTCGATCGACACGGGCGCGGATGGTCTCGAGCTCAACTTTGGTTGTCCTCACGGTATGTGCGAGCGCGGAATGGGCTCTGCAGTAGGGCAAGAGCCCAAAATCAACGAGCGCATCACGAGCTGGGCGGTCGA
>JBIKMD010000274.1:0-6133 GCA_044359465.1 Myxococcota bacterium | reverse complement strand
CTCGCCTGTTTCATTTTCGACCGGCGCGACCTGAAATGATGTCGCTTCTCGCTGTGTTCCTGATCGCGCAACCCGCGAGCACGATCTCCATTGATCCCCCAGTGGCCTACAAAGGCGGCAAGCCCGGCGCCGGATCGGTGTTGGGCCGCGTATTGCTGGACAAGTTGCCGCCCCCCAAAAAATTCGCGGTGACCAAAAATGCAGACAAATGTGGACGGGAGAAGTCGGACGCGTCGGTCGTCTATTCGAGCGACAAAGGGCTCAAGAACGTCGTCGTGTGGGTTGATGGTGTTCGCACAGGCAAAGACCTTCCTAAAGAGAACGTCGTCCTCAAGAACATCACCTGCACCTACGAGCCGCGGGTAAGCGTGGCGGTGCAAAACAGCACGCTCGAGCTTCGCAACTACGATGGCACGCAGATGAACGCGACCGCGTATTTGCGTCCCGGCGCGCTCGGTTTTGGGCTGGTGCGCACGGACGTGGCCGCGCCAGCGCTGTTCTCGGCGGCCCTACCGGTCAAAGGGCTCACGCATAAACGTAAACTGAGCGAGGTAGGTCTACTGGACCTACGCAGCGATCCGTCTCAACCATGGGTGCAAGCGTTCGTCTGGGTGTTTGACCACCCCTACGCCACGGTGAGCGACGACGGCGGTTATTTCTCGATCGAGAAGTTGCCCGCCGGCCCAGTCACGGTGCACGCTTGGCACGAAGTGTACGGGCACAAACAAATGGCAATGACGCTCACAGGCAGCGGCGATCAACCGTTGCGGGTAGACTTTAGTTTCTAATGCGCGCGTTTTTTCTCACGGCGCTCCTCGCGAGCCCTGTCTTTGCGGCAAAGTCACCGGCTGGGCCGCCTGCGCGCATCTCGGTCAGTGTGGCGGTTGATGATCAATTTGCGCCCCTTGATCCAGCCTTCATTGAGCAGTCGCTCGCGCAGGCCAAGGTTTCGTTTGCGCAAAAATTCGGCGTTCCCGACATTCAGTTCGACCCGCCAAAGATGTTCACGAGCAAGACCTTCTTCAAACGGCTCCCACAAGATGAGCTGAGGGCTTGTTTGCAGCGTCACGAAGCACGACGGGTTAGTCGGCTCGAAGACTACGATCGTCCGCGCTTGCAAGAAAGCGTGTCCGCGTTTTTGTCTCGCTGGCGCTTGCCCGCGCTCATTCCTGCGTTCCCGCCGGAGCTTCGTCCTCAGCTTAGAACCTATGACGACGCCGCGCGCGCCTTGATTGCAGAGATGCGGCAGGCCGCAGAAAAGGCCACGAATGCGCGTTTCCCTTCCGGTGAGCGTGTGCTCGCTGCAAGGCTCGCGGACGAACAGAACCTTGGGCGCCGTTTTGTCGATTGGCTGTGCGCGTTCGAGGTTCAGTCTGAGGCGGACGTCGTGCTCACCAACGCCTTCGTGTTCTACGATCTTTTGTCTGAGCCGTACCCGCATGCCGTGTATCACGGTAGTCGTTTGGCCGGCGCTGTGATGCAGAGCCCGTCGCGCCCGCTCTTTCTTGGGCGCAGTGTTTTTGTGTCGTCTTTTGGTCTGACCGGCGAGCCGCAGGTGCTGCTCGACGAAGGTCACAATGCGCTCGAGGCCAAAGATCGCAGCCGTTTTGTTGGCACCTACTTGCTTGCTCACGAGCTTGGGCACGCATTGCTGCGTATCCCGGATGTTTATGATCATGGTCCCAAATGTTTGATGAGCACAGACTACTCGGTGGGTTACATCGAGGGCTACAAGCGTTTGCTGACGCACACTGGGCGCTGCAGCCGGTGCTCGATCTACACGGATTCGCGCAAAGCCTTGCAGCTTTTCGAGGATGCGCTCCGGCTCAAGAAGCTCACGCTTGCCGAGAAGCTCGCTGAGCGAGTGGTGCGGCGCATGCCGCAAAGCATCGACGGTAGCGTGGGTGACTACGCTGCGCGCATTTATACGCGGCTCGCCTCTGCGGAGCTCGAAGTGCGTAAACCGAGGATGGCCGAGGTCTACTTGCGCAAAGCGCTCTCGGCGGACCCGCTGCATACGGAGGCGCGCATTTTACTGCGTCGCGTTCACCAGCAATTGCACGCACCTGCTTCGCGCTAGCGTGCGTTCTGTTGAGCTCTAGAACTTTTGCCACTTGAAGGCGGGATAGCCGCTGCTTCCCGTGCTGTCATAGTAGTTGACGAAGGAAAGCTTAAATAACGCGCCTTCCGTCGAACGTAGTACGTACGTGTACGCACGTGTTGTCAGGGTGTGATTGTTCAAATTGTAGAAGTACCAGCCGTCGTTGCGCAGGAAGGCATAGTCGGGTTCGGGAGACTTTGGGAGGTCCTGCTCGAAACCATCTGCGGGTGCCTCTGTCAGTGAATCGAAGGCTGCGTCCTTGAGCGTGGCGACGGCGGCTGGCTCGTTCAGCTTGATTTTGAAACGCTGAAAGCCAACGTCCCAAGCGGGATTGTCGGCAAGAACCTCTGTCTCTGTTTCGAAGTCGAAGTAGATCCAGTCGTCCTTGCTCGTTGCTTGAATCTGCGTGGTGCGCGTGCCGTCTTCACCCTCGAGCGTAAATGCATTCGAGTCTAGGAAGTCGCCGCCCTCGACTTCAAAACCCGGTGTGAGACGCGGTGCGCAAGCGAACAAACACAGACACAGCAGAGCGCGAAGCATCAATATCTCCCGTTCAATCCCGCGTAGAACAGGCGCGGTGGAATCGGTAAAAAACGCTGGTCACCAGCATCCATGATGTTGTCTACACCAACGAACACATCGATGTGTCGGCCTATTGTCTTGGTCACGCGCACATCCCACGACACGTAGGCCGGCGCGATTTGTGTCTCATCAATCAAATCGCCGTTGTCGTCGAAGTAGAAGGGCCGCTGCGTGACGAGGGATGCCCGTGTGAGTCCGCCAAGACCTATGCCTTCGTGCGTGTAGCCAAAGCTGAGGTTGAAGCGGTGCGGTGCGCGCTGGTCGAGCGCGCGTTGTTTGTCGAGATCGCGCGCGTCTGTAAGCGTGTAAGCGGCGTCAATCTTCATGCCGGAGATCGGTCGAAACTGGACGGTGGTCTCTATGCCTTGGAGACGTGCTTTGGCGATGTTGGCGTAGCTGAAGAGCGAGAGTGATGAGGCGTTTCCGGGCGCCGAGGTTAGCGCGGTAATCAGGTTCTCGAGCTCATTGCGGTAGAGGTTGAGCGTGAGCGTGACCCAGGGAGCGGGTGTCCACTCGCCGCCCAGGTTGATACTTTGTGAGAGCTCGGGGCGCAGCGATGGATTTCCCGAAACGGTATAACCAACCGAGGCGTTGTTGAAGAGAATATAGAGCTCTTGAAAGCTCGGAGCGCGGTAGCCCCAGCCATAGCTGAAGCGCAAGGTGAGCGACTTGATGGGATCGACACGCAGCGCGATTTTTGGCGTTGGCTGAGCGCCGAACTGTGTGTCGCCATCGAGTCTCAAGCCCGTTGTAACGAGCACGAGCGGCTCGCGCCACACGTACCACTCGTGCTGCGCGAAGACACCGCTGCGAAAACGATCTGCTGCCCCGGTGACTAGGCGTTCGCTCAAATTGCGTTCGTAGAACGCTTCTGCGCCCACGACGAGTGTGTGGTCGGCTGCAATGTGTTGCGTATAAATGAGTTGTAGCTGACCGAGATGTTGGCGATTTTCTTGGTATTGATCGAGCTGCGTGGAGCCGCGCTGATCGAGCAAAAACTGATCACGAAAAAGATTGTAGCCGGCGAGCACCCGCAGGGTACCGGTATCACTCAGCACGATGTCTGGTGCGAGCGAGACGGCAAAGGTCTCGGTCGAGTTGAAGCGCGCGAGGAGGGCGTTGCTTCCAGAAATATCGATGCCGTTCTGCTCGCGCCGCACATACTCAGTGCGTAGCGCGATCTCTGAGTTGTTCTTCGTGCGATAGGACACACGTCCAGAGACATCGCCTTGCCAGAAGCCGTTTCCCGTGGTGGCGCGGTCCGATGGAACGCGGTCCCAAGGATTGGCGCGGTGGAAACCGCCGGTGAGCTTGAGGTTGAAGGCGCCGAGCTTGCTTGCGACTTTTCCGTTCGCATCGAACGCGTGCATGGGATTCAGAATCGAACCAAAACCGTAGCGTGTGTGTGCGTCGAGCTCGAGCTTCTTCTTGGCCCGGCGCGTGATGATGTTGATGACGCCGCCGAGTGCATCAGAACCATAGAGCGCACTCGACGGCCCACGAATGATCTCGACGCGCTCAATGTCATCAGCAGCAAAACGCGTCAGATCGATGGTCCCATTCACGCGGCCGCTGATGCGCTCGCCGTCGACCAACACCAAGATGTACTGCGGATCGAAGCCTTGAATACGAATGCCCGCGCCAGCGAACGAACGCGTGACGTCCACGCCAGCATAGTTCTGCAGGACGCCCGCGAGGTTCTCGGAACCCGTCGCTTCAATGTCTTTGCGTTTGATGACTTCCGTGCGCACGGCGCCTTCGCCAATGAGACGAGGGCTGCGCGAACCAGTCACAATCGTCTCGAGCTCTGCACCCTCTGATACGGGAAGCGAGGACGGTTGCAGGGTGGGCTGCGAAGACGCTTGCGCGGCGATGAGGCAAAAGAGGAACAACATTGCGGTCACCTGGGGGCATAGCGGGCGGCATATGAAAGAGCAAAGCGCCCGTGACAGGGGCGTGACAAAGGGTCACATCGGATGCAAGATCGTTCGCTACATGGCGAACCCCATCATCGATGACCGTACGCTCGATTTTCTACTCTACGACGTGCTCGGCGCAGAAAGCCTCACCAAGCTGTCGCGCTTTAGCATGCACTCGCGCGAGACTTTTGATCTGACGCTGCAAAGTGCGCGCAAGATGTCGCGTGAGACCCTGTTTCCCACTGTGCGACGCATGGACAATGAACCGCCCGTCTTGAAGGACGGCCAAGTTCACACCCACCCCGACTTAAAGAAACTCTACGCGATGCTCGCGGATGCGGGCTACATCACCATGACGAGCGACGAGGCGCTTGGCGGGCAGCAGTTGCCATTCATGATTTCCTTGTCCGTAGGGCTGTACCTGTCGGTGAACATTGGGCTCAGCTGTTACATCGGACTCACCCACGGCGCTGGCCATTTGATCGAGAGCTTCGGCAGCGACGAGCTCAAGGCGCAGTACATGGAGCCGATGTACGCGGGCCGGTATACGGGCACCATGGCGCTGACCGAGCCGCATGCAGGTTCGTCGCTCGCAGACGTTCGCACCAAGGCCACGCCGACAGGCAAAGGCGACTACCTGATCCAAGGCGAGAAAGTGTTCATTTCCGGAGGGGACAACACCTTTGCGGAAAACATCGTTCATCTCACGCTTGCGCGGATTGAAGGCGCGCCAAACGGAACCAAGGGCGTCTCGCTCTTTGCGATTCCCAAGAAACGCCTTGAGGGCGGCAAACTCGTCGACAACGACGTCAAACCCAGCGGCTTGTTTCACAAGATGGGTTGGAAGTGTTTACCTAGCATCGCGCTGCGCCTTGGCGAGGACAACGCGTGTCATGGTTACCTCGTGGGCCGCCCGAATGATGGTCTGCGCTGCATGTTCCAAATGATGAATGGCGCGCGGCTGAATGTAGGCGCTGCGGCAGTCACCAACGCGAGTATGGCTTATCATGAAGCACTTGCGTACGCGCAGACCCGCCCACAAGGTCGTGCTTTGAACAATCGCGACGCCAGCACGCCGCAGATTCCGATCATCGAGCACGCTGACGTGCGTCGCATGTTGCTCGCTCAGAAAGCGATCGTCGAAGGGTCGCTCGCGCTGCTGCTCTATTGCGGCAAGCTTTATGACGTGGCGCAAGCCAGCGCAGACGATGACGAACGCAGCAAGGCGCAAAAGCTGCTCGACTTCCTAACGCCGATAGCCAAGACCTTCCCCGCGGAAAAAGGCTTCGAGGCCAATGCTTTGTCCGTGCAGGTGCATGGTGGTTATGGTTACACGGCTGAATATCTGCCGGAATTGCTGCTGCGTGAACAAAAGCTCAATACTTTGCACGAAGGTACCACCGGCATTCAGAGCTTGGACCTGCTTGGGCGCAAGGTGTTCGGAGACATGGGCCTGAGCGTGGGGCTGCTAGGCGAAGAGATTCGCAACGAGATTGCGCTGGGCGAAAAACACGCTCGCACACAAACCAGC
>JBIKMD010000663.1:0-3889 GCA_044359465.1 Myxococcota bacterium | reverse complement strand
GCCGCTTTGCCCTTGGTGAGGAGCTTACACCGCGGGCACGTTCGCTCCGGCTCAGCCGCGAGTGGCTTGCGTTCGAAACGCGTGAGCCAAACGAAGACACCTACGCCGGCCGCGAGCGCGAGCACCATGAGAATAGGGTAGTCCCAGGCGATGTTGCCCATTAGGAGCCGTCCCGCGCGAGCTCTGCATCAATGATCTCCACGAAACGCTCGAAGGGTTGTGCGCCGTGCAGCTCAATACCGTTGATAAAGAAGGCTGGGGTGCCTTCGACGCCGAGCAACTTCGCCGCGGCGATGTTGGCTGTGACTTCGCTCGCGTGTTTGCTCTCATCGATGCATTTGTCGAATTGATCGCCATCCAAACCCAACGTGCGCGCGTCCTGTTTCAGCGCATCCACTGCGAGCTCGTCTTGGTGTTTGAACATGTAATCGTGCAGCGCCCAGAACTTTCCTTGGTCGTTCGCGCAGAGCGAGGCTTCTGCTGCTTTGAACGCGTTCTGATGAAACGGAAGCGGGAACTGTCGAAACACGAGGCGCACTTGGCCAGGGTAAGCCGTCATCACCTTGTCTGCGACGTCTCGCGCGCGCGAACAAAACGGACATTGAAAATCTGAGAACGTGACGATCACCACTTTGGCGTTCGCAGCACCCAGACTGGGCCCCGTTGCCTCTACTTGTTTGCGCTCGGGCGGCGGTGCAAGCAGCGAAACTTTCACCTTGGATTCACTACGTAGCCGCTGGAACAGCGCGACCACGGCGTCACTGCGCCGCTGCGTATTCATGAACTCCATGATGCGTTCTTTGAGCGCCTCGAATTCCTGTCCGCCCATGCGCTCTTTGTTCTTCTCGTAGAACTTCTGCGCCTCGTCCTCGCTCACTTTGGCGAGCTTGGCTTCGATTTCACGCTCGATGAATGTTTCAGAATCGATGCCCTGCGCTTTGGCTTTGCGCTCTACCAGCTTGCGAAAGAGAATCGAATCGAGCGCTTGTTTGCGCGTTTCGTAGCGCTGCTTCTCTGCGTCTTTGTCGATCTTGCTCAGCTCGGCGCTCGCTGATTTGTCGACATCGCTCTGTAGGATGCGCTCGCCTTCTAGCTCGGCGACAACCACGAGCTGCGGGCCTGCAGCCTTGGTTGAGGCGTGGGTTGCGGCGCAGGCGCCTAAAAACAAAAGAAAAAGGGGCTTCACTGACATGGCCAAAGTGTTAACACGTGCTCCCGCCATGGCCAAAGAGAAGGAAAATACCGGCACCACGGTTCTAGCCCCCGAGTCCAAAACCAAGCTGCAGAAGCCGCCCCTGTACAAAGTCTTCCTGCATAACGACGACTTCACGCCGCGGGATTTCGTGGTGCTCGTGCTGCGCGAAGTGTTTGCGCTCGGTGACGGCGAGGCCCAAACGGTGATGATGCACGCGCACAACCATGGGCTCGCGGTGGTCGGTTTGTACACCTACGAGATTGCGGAAACCAAAGTCACGCTGGCGACCAAGTTTGCGAATGAAGCGAGCTTTCCGCTCTTGTTTACGATGGAAGTAGAGTAGCGTTTACTGCCGCGTGCCGAGTGAATCTAGCTCGCTCGCCCGGTCACCATGGCCCGCGTGTTCGTAGGCGCGTTTGAGTGCTTCTTTCATGCCCTGGGTATGGGGATGTTCCGGGCCAAATCGATCGAGGAAAATCTCTAGCGCCCGGCGCGCCTGTTTATCCGCACGATCCACTTCCCCGAGCTGCAAATCCATGGTCGCCACGTTCATGAGCGCCACGCCGAGCTGTGGATGCCCCGCCGGCAGCGCATCTTGGTAGATCGCGAGCGCGTAGCGGTAGTCTTCCCTTGCCTCTAGTGGGCGCCCGGTGGCCTCTCGCACTTCTCCAAGGAGCTCGTGCACTTGCGCGCGTTCGGTGTCGACCGCCGCGTGTGCATCGAGGGCGCGTGTAGCGGCAGCCTCTGCGAGCGCAAAATCGCCGGCACCAATGGCACAGCGGGTGAGCGCCGCGAGTGCAGCCGCTAAGTGCGGATGATCCAAACGCTCGAGAATTTTCACCGCGCGCCGGCGCAGGGCCATGGCGTCATCGAAGTCGCCGCTGCCTTCACGCACGCTGGCAAGCGCTTCGAGTGGCTCGACCATCGTTTGTGCTTCGGGCCCATGCGCGAGCGCAAAACATTGTAGTGCGCTTTCCAAGGCCTGCACGGCTGCTTCGCGATCGCCGCGGCGCATACGCGTGGCTGCCAAACCAAGCAGCGCCTGGCCAACCCGTGCATCTGCATCGCCTGCGGCGAGCGTCAGCGTTTCTACTGAGCGCTCGAACAAGGTTTGTGCGTCTTCGAAGTTCGACGCGAGCAGCTGGATGTGCGCGAGCCTATGCAGCCCTTCACCCACACGTTCGTGTTTGTCGCCAAACACCGCAGTATCAATGTCCAGAGCCCGCACTAATGCCTCGGCCGCCGCAACGAGCTTGTTTTGTGAGCGCAAAGCTTCGGCCAGATCAACAAGTGCGTTGGCGACTTCTGGGTGCACCAGCGAATGACGTTTTTCACGGTCGCTGAGCAACTGCAGCGCAAGGCGTTCGGCGTCCGCAAAACGCAGCTCGGAGAGCGCGCTGTCCAGCTCACGCGTGAGACGTTCATCAACGAGGCTTTTGAGATCCACTAGGGTCATGGAAGTTTGAGCTGCGGCTTCTCGGGATGCGCTTTGTAGAGCAACGCGGTGCGACCGATGCGTTGCACGACGTCGGCATTGACGGCGTTGGCGAGCACGTCGATCGACGAATCACGTCCGTCTTCGTTGTTGGGGTTCACTTTGATTTTGATCAGCTCGTGCGCGAGCAAACCCGCGCGCGTGTTCTTGATAACGCCGTCGTTCACGCCGTCTTTACCGACCCAAATGGAGGCGTCGATCTCCATCCCAAGCTTGATGAGAAACTTCTTCTGCAAATTGGTAAGCTCTGACATAGCGCGCCGGCCGTAGCGGAGTCGGGCAGATCCGTAAAGGATTTTCTTTGGTCGCTAGCCTGAGGGGTCTGCTGACTACTTCTTGTCGCCTTCAATGACGCGCAGATGCGGTGCTTTGGTTGGCCGGCCTGGGCCTTCGGTTCCCGAGCGGCGGCGGCGCTGCGGCGCACGCGCTTCTGCGGCCTGCGCCGTGGGTTCTTCCGGAGGCGCCTCTCCACCAAGGGCCGGCTCCAAATCCATCTCTTTGCGAAGTGCTGCCAGAATGTCTTCCGGGAGGCTTTCGGGGAACACCAAACCGGCGCCCGTGACGTGGCTCGTCAGCGCGTAGACCGCGATGAACGGAATGCGTACCCGAAACGGATTGCCGCCAAAGGTCAGCGTTGCTTCGATGCTGTCGTCGCCCACTTCCATTTGGGAGCCGGCAAAGCGGTACGAAAGATTGAGGCGCAGATCTTGCTGCCCAATGAAATGCTTCGGCACGGTCACGCCGTCGCGTCGCGCGTCGAGGTGCACCATGGTCATTCCCTTTTCGAGGAATGCCAGCAGCGCATCACGTTTGGATTTGAAGACGTCCACTAGCCGATATCCTTTTGCGATTGACTTTCTCTTTGAAGGTACCAGCGGCCGGGATTTCCGCGACCTTAATTGAGCCTCGCCTATGTTGCCGCTTGCATCATTCGTGTATGGCGCGCATCATAAGCTTGCCGGAGCCGTGGGGGCGACCGGTTTCGACGGAGGACACATAGGGCGAAACGCGTGTCGAGGGTGCTCTGGGTACCTCGTTAATCCATCTGGGCAAACTATAAACGCGAACTCTGATTCAGAATCCACGTTTGCTCTCGCGGCCTAAAAAACCGTAAAGCCATGAGCCGGCAGTCAACCCATGCTTCCGGGGCCTCATGTAATTAGTGGGCATGGTTCCAATTTGCGCCTCTGGGATTGGAA
>JBIKMD010000272.1:0-6161 GCA_044359465.1 Myxococcota bacterium | reverse complement strand
GACAAATATTACAAAACAATTATGAACCGAGTCCCTTGATCTACTTATTGTCGTTTTTGCTCGGTGTTCCGAGTCCTTTGTTCTTGTTTCTCAACGCCGAGGCGTGGACGATCTCGTCCGTCTTGTTGAGTGATGCCCACCCGTTTGGCGTCGCGGTCTGCGTAGCGGCAGGCCAACTCACCGGTTATACGGTGTGTTACTTCAACGGACCGTGGTTGCTCGATCGGATTCCGTCTCTGGCGCGGCGCATCAATGCGCTGCAAGTCGAGAGCTATCGCAACGCAAGCTACGGCGCCTTGTTCGTAGGCGCGATCGTTGGCTTTCCACCCACCTTGTTCTTTACGTTTTTGCGCAAACGCTTCAACTACCGCTTCGTATTGTACTTTGGCCTCGTGTTCGTGGCGCGGCTGATCAGGTTCTCCGTTCTAGCCTTTCTGCCTCAGACCTTTGCCGCTTATTTCGTCAAGAAATGAGCCCGAGCTTGAGGGCGCGTGCGAGCCACCGAGGTTCACCACTGAGCGTCTCCACCACCTGACGCAGGGGTTTCTTTGCTCCCGCACCAAGCGGTAGTGGCCCGCGGCGAGTAGGGGCGGGCATCTGCAACGGAAGCGAGTCCGTTTGGGGAGCGAGCAACGCCTCGGCAAACGAGGGAGCCGTCTTCAGCTTCGACGGCATGGGCGGCGCCGCGAGCGCGGCTTCTAGCTCCGAAAAAACAGCTCCGCGATGGGCGGCCTGAAACACCGCTCGGCCCTCAGGAGAAAGCTCGGCCAGACGAAGCGGCGGGTTCAGAGGTGTCAAAAAGTGCGCAGTCGCAAGACAGGCACGTTCCTCTGGCCAGCCAAGGGTGATCAACGCACTCCCCTGCTCCACTGCGCCGAGGACATGAGGACTGAGAGGCAGGGCCAAGTCATCGCGAAGCGCAACCACGGTGTCAGCGGAAATATGGTGCTCTGAGCGAGGCTGAATGAAGACGCGCGCGCTTGCACCGTGCTGGACGGCGAGCGCCTCTAGAACCTCGGCCTCCGCATCATCGAGCTGACCGGTGATTCTGCAGGTGTCCGTCTTTGGCCGCGCACGCAAGAACGCGAGCAGTGCAAGCGGACTATCACGGTCATGCGTGGCCCCACCGTAACGCGCGATGTGAACGGACGTGCGCGAAGCACTGCTCTGTGTGGGCGTTGGTTTGAACGCCGTCACAGGCCACAGCACCGCATTCGAAGCAAGCTCGGTCGGCTTGTCAGCGATCACCGCATGCACAAAGCCGAAGTCGACGAGCAGCTTCGCTTCTGCCCAGGGTACGAACATCACGCGAGGCATGGGCGCAAAATGCGCCGCCAATAAAGCACGAGGATCGGCATCGAGTAGCGTCCACTCGTCACCTGTGAGCTTGTAGATGCGACGCACCCCGGGCTCACGAAGCAACCAAACGTCTGCGGCCGCGCTCAGCGAGATGACTATCATGCCCTGCGCCGCATCGCTTCGTTGTGCTGTGAGCTCGACCTCCGTCATCAACGACTCTGACTGCGAAGCGGGCGAGAGGTCGGCAATTGTCAGGGCCGTTTGCGAATCCTGGCGTATGATCACCCTCGGATTGTCACTCACATGAAACGACTTTGCTACTTCGCAGAAGCGCATCCTAGTTGGAACAGAGCTGCTCGCGACGTGTGCCGTGTCCTCAGCGAAACGCATACCCTCGTGACGGAGTCTCCTGAAGTCGTCGTCGTCCACGCGCATCCCTCGGTATTGCTCGAGCGCGCCCGTTCACTCCCGCGCGGCGCCACACGCATCGCCTACTCCGTGCGCGAAACGAACAAGCTGACACCGCTAGAAATTGCAGGGCTCGCCGAATACGACGAGATCTGGACGTGCTCGCGTTTTTGTCAGTCCGTGTTCGCGCAGTACCATTCGCGTGTCCGTCTAGTGCCTCATGCAGCCGGCACAGAACTACAGCCTAACACGCTCGACCGTGCGCTCGTCGCGAGAGACCTTGGAGAAGACGGCGTCGTGCGCTTCCTCCACGTCACGAACACCAATGATCCCATGAAGAACACCAAGCTCGTTGTGGACGCCTTTCTTCGTCTAAGGGCGCGGCTACCAAACGCGGAGCTCGTCCTAAAGTGCGCACCGGGCTTTGCCGCGTACTGCGGCCCATATGTTCGCACCATCGAGCATCGCTACACACCGAGCCAGGTGCTCGCGCTCACAGAACGCGCGCACATTTATCTCAGTCCACACCACGCGGAAGCGTTTGGCTTGGTGCTAGTCGACGCCCTGACGATGGGCCTTGTGGGAATCGCCACACGCTATTCCGGGAACATCGACTACATGGACGCCTCGAGCTCGTTTCTCATTGATGCGGAAGTACGCACCATTGAAGTGCGCGATCGCGACACATTTCGAACCTCCGACATGCAATGGGCCTATCCGGACGAGCGCCAACTACAAGACGCAATGGTGGCTGCGTACGAAGCAGTGGAGTCGGGCAAACATGTGGCACTGACGCAACGCGCGATGTCGCTTGCGCGTTCATTCAATGCGGCGCGGCTGAGATCAGCGCTTCAACAGGACGAGTGAGCACACGGCGACGCAGGCAAGGGTCGTGATCAAGATATAGGCAACACCCAACGCAGGCTCGGTTTTGAGCAAGGTCGAAGCCTCAAAGCTAAAAGCCGAATAAGTGGTGAACCCGCCGAGGAAACCTGTCGTCAGCACCAGGCGCGTATCCGCGGACAAGTCGGGAAGCTGCATGACGTATCCAATGAGGGCGCAGCCAATCACGTTTACGAGGAGTGTTCCGTAAGGAAAGCCTCCGCTCAGCGCTTTGTTTCCCCACGATGCCAGCAGATAGCGCGCGCCAGAGCCCAGGCCGCCAGCCAAACAAACGAGCAGCAGCTTCATAGCGCGGTCCTGAGATCGCCCGGTCGCCGCTGCGGGAGCCGTTCCCCGTGCGCGACGGCTGTGATGATGCGCTCGATTTGCGCCACGCCGTCGGTCAAAGCGGCGGGACCGGGCTGCAGAATGTACGCGCTTTTGATTTCGTAGAGTTGATCGCTTTTCACAGCGCTCACACGCTCCCAAGTTGGTCGCGCTACGATCTTGTCGCGCGACGCTTTTTTCCCACACCAACTCGCAATGACCACTTCAGGGTCTCGCTCGGCAATCGTTTCAGGCGCAAAAATACGCCCTTTTGCGCCCTGCTCGTTTCGTGTTTCCACGCAAACGTCCACGCCGCCGCACAGCTCCACCAACTCGGAACACCAACGAATCCCGCTGATCAGAGGGTCGTGCCACTCTTCGAAAAACACGCGTGGCTTTTTTGGCAACTTGGCAGCGCGCGCCGTGATGGCGTCGAGCGCGTGTTTGTAAGTGTCCACTAGCGCGACCGCTTTGTCCGACGCACCGACGAGCGCTCCAATGAGCGTGATGGCCTGCAGAATCTCGGGAACCGAGCGCTGATTGAACACCATCACATTTAAGCCGCGCCGAATGAGCTCACGGGCAATGTCTGCTTGAAGATCGGAGAAGCCGAGCACGAGGTCCGGTTTGAGCGCCATCACTGCGTCGTAGTTCGCATCCAGGAAAACACTCACAGTGGGCTTCTCTTGGCGTGCCTCTTTGGGCCGAACGGTGAAACCGCTAACGCCAACGATGCGGTGTTGCTCTCCGAGCAAATAGAGCGTCTCCGTCGTCTCTTCCGTGAGGCATACGATGCGCGATGGAAACAGCATGGTGATTGGCCACCCTAAGCACAAAGCGCAGAAGATGGTGAGCCCCCAGCGAACGGTGTACGCTCTCAGTCGATGAATCAAGACGTTGGTCCCCCACGCTCGGTGCTCCTCGTAGATGACGAAGCGGACATCCTGCGCCTTCTATCAGCAGCCCTTGGTGCCTCAGGAACCAGCGACGTTCAGAGTGTTCGTTCGGGTGAAGAAGCCATCAAAATGCTCAACGAACGCAGCTTCGATGTGCTGGTGACAGACAAAAGCCTACCCGGTGTGGATGGACACGACGTCATCGATCACGCGCGCAAAACACATCCGCACATTGGCGTAGTCATGATCACGGCAAAGGGCACGCTCGAGAGCTCCACGCGCGGCTTTCGCCAGCGCATAGACTACTACTTGCTCAAACCCTTCGACGACATCGATGACTTCGTTGATGTGGTGCATTCATCCTATCGCATGCATGCGCACATTCGTAGGCTCGAAGAAGCCCGCGCGGAGCTCGATGCCCTGCTCGGAAAGAAGAAGTGAAATCCTTCGACCACTGGCTGAGTGCTGCCTGCCTGCTCGGGTTAGCCCTCGTCTCGTGGCTTCTGACACTGGAAACGCCCTCTCGCGCCGACGCTGGGGCAGTGGCCATAGGCAAGCTCAGCCACTCGCAAAGCGCCATCAGACGCAGGCCACCAAAGACACTCGGCTGGGACGTCCTGACGCTTGGTGACGCCGCTTACGAAAACGACACTCTCTTCGTGCCGCCCGGCACCGATGCCGTCATCACTTTGAACGACGGCACCTCCCTGGCCCTCGAAGAGAACAGCTTGCTCGTGCTCGGCAACAAGGACGATGCCGCAGCGCTCACGCTCACACGTGGTGCCGTGACGAGCTCGAATGGCGAGCGTGGTACACGTGTGTCCTTAGGCTCGGACGAAGCACGTATCGCCCCAGGTTCGCGGGTCAGAGTCAGTGCGAACCAAGGCATCGACGTCTTTGCGGGAAACCTGTCGCTCGGAGGCAAAACAATCGAGCAAGGTCAGAGCGGATCGCTGGAGACGGGTTTTACACGGCAACGTGGTTCGCTCATCGCGCCCGCGCCGGGCGATCGCCTCTACTCCAGAACCGTCGCATTCCAGTATAAAACGAGTGAGGCACTGCGGGTGCAAGTCTCGCGAGACGCAAGCTTTGCGAAGTTTGAGCTCGCGGGTGACGTTTATACCGCCACTTCGTTCGGCACCCGCTATTGGCGGCTCGTAGACGCGGCAGGAAAACCCGCCTCCATGACGTCATATTTTGTCATGCTCGAAGACGTGGCGCCTGCGCTTTTGACGCCGCGCGACCACGAGTATCTGGTGGCTAAAAAAACGAGTGATGCCCTGTTCTTTGCATGGACAGAGACCGATGGCGCCGCGGCCTACTTGTTCCAGGTGGCCGCCGAGGAAGACTTCTCCCGAGTGGTACTTGAAAAGCACGTGCGTGCGCCCGGGCTTGCCGCAACCGAGCTTGACGAAGGCATTTGGTTCTGGCGTGTTCACGCTGTCCACGAGGACGGCACTCGCTCGCCCGCGTCTGCGCCGCGAAGCTTTCGCCTCACACGTAAGCCTCTGCCACATGCGCCTGAGCTCTTCGACCCCGAGCTAGAGCTGAAGAGGCAAAGGTGATCGCGCTCGCCCTCGCTGCTCTGCTCTCAGCCGATAGCTCGATCGTTCTTCGCTGGAAGCCGGTCGAAGATGCTGTGTTCTATGATCTCGAGATCGCGACGGACAAGACATTCAAAGACGTTGTTCTCAGCGTGCGCATTGCTCAAAATGGTTACCGTTGGGAGGCGCTTCCTGATCGTGTGCACTATTTTAGAGCACGAGGGCTCGACGAAGGTGAGCGCCCCGGTCCGTGGAGCGAAATCAAAGAGATTGCACCAGTGCTCGTGACGCCTGCGCTGCTCAAGCCAAAAAAGAACGCGGTCTTCGTGAACCGCGGCGGTCCTGAGCGGGTGGAGTTCCATTTTGAGCTAGCACCCTTGTTCGCCACCTACACAGTCCAAGTCGCAACCGACGAGAAGTTCAACGACAAACTCTTCGAAGAGAAGGCCACCGCCTCACCGATTATCTTCCAAGCCAAAGGGCTGGGCGTCTACTTCTATCGCTTTTTTGCCACCACAGCGGACGATCACACCACACAAGCGCTGACGAGTAGCTTTAGCGTAGGGCTTGCTGCACCAGAACTGCTGACGCCCGACGGCATGAACGTCGTGGTGGGCGGGAGTGTACCGCTTCAGTGGAACAAAGTTCGCGGTGCAACCAAGTACCGCGTCCAAGTGATGAAGGTGGAAAGCGACACCGAGGTTCTGAACGAACGTACGCAGCAAACCGAGGATGTCTTCACGCCAAAGAGTGAAGGCCATTATACTTGGCGTGTCTATAGCGAAGATGACCGCGGAAGACGCCA
>JBIKMD010000270.1:0-6186 GCA_044359465.1 Myxococcota bacterium | reverse complement strand
AAGCCCCACCTGGGGTACGTACAATTCTTTGAAAAATCCGGTGGGCCCTCTACCCTTTAAGTATGGCCGCACCTGAATTGACCGATGAGCTTCCTGAGCTAGAGACCGCTGCGCTCGAAGAATTGAGCGCTGAAGCGATGGCACCCGTTGGCGGCGGAGCATCTGCTTCCAATCCCTTCGGCGACCTTGGAGCTTTGCCTGATGAGCCGGTTGCTGCCGCGCCGCCCCCACCGCCTGCGCCCGTTGCTGCAGCGCCGCCCCCACCGCCTGCGCCCGTTGCTGCAGCGCCACCGCCCGCGGCGTCGTCGCAGTTGTCCTCGAAAGATCTGACCGATGACATTCTGGGCGGCGTCGACTTCGACGTGCCTGCGCAAGGTGCAGCGGGTGCGCCAAAAGCCACGCTCGCTGCGCCCAAACCGCTTGCCGCACCAGATGCCAAACCCGCCGCACCTTTTGCATTCAAGCCAGCAACCCCAGCGTTTGCATCAGGGGGGCCGCCAAAGCCGGGTTCTCCTTTTGGTACAAGCGCTGCCGCCGCCAAACCCGTGATTCCCGTTGCGGTCGCGCCGCCAGCTAAACCTGCGCCCGTACCAGGCCAGCAGGACGCCAAATCGCTCTTCGGCGACATTGGCAACGATCTGGGCGACCTTTCGGCCCTCGGTGGCGAAGAGGCCCCTAAAGCGCCCGCACGCTCGGCCTCTGACGTCCTACGCGAAGCGCTCACGTCTGACGCCGCGCCCACGCAGCTGCCCCCAGACGCCCTCAAGCTCGCTTTCTCCCTCTGCCGCTTGCTCATCAAAAAGGGCGTCATCTCCGTCGACGAGCTCCTGTAAATCATGGGGCCAGGTACCACGCCTTTGTCCAACTTCTGGACACCTGCAGTGGGCCGCCCAACTGTCCAATAGCTGAACAACTTCATGGTGCCTGGCCCCTTTATTTTGTTGTGCGGAAGGTTTATTGGTTGTACAACCAACTTAGAAACGGAGTTGGGTATGGCCGTTCAGGTGTTTGATGGGTTTCTTGGGGCGCAGCAGTGTGCGGAGCTGGTGCTGCAAGCGGAACGCTCGGGCTTTGGGAGTACGGCGGCGCTGTATCCAGAAGACTATCGGAACAATGATCGCTTGGTCCTGGACGCGCCCGAGCTCGCGGCTGCGTTGTTCGCTCGCTTCAAAGAACGTGAGCCCACGACGAAGGCGCTGGGGTTCAATGCCCGCTTTCGGTTCTGCCGGTATCGCGCTGGGCAGTGCTTTACGGTTCACCGCGATGGTGCATTTGTCACGAGCGGCAGGCGATCGCGAATGACCTTTCAAGTGTATCTCAATGAGGGGTTCGCCGGCGGCCGCACGCGATTCTTCGAAGACAAAGCGGGCGCCAAGCTGCTCGAGCAGATTGCACCACAGCTCGGCCGAGCGATCCTGTTTCCGCACGATGACTGGCACGACGGTGAGGCCGTACCCGCGGGGACAAAATACGTGATGCGGACGGATCTCATGTTCGCAGCGGATGAAAAACCAAACCAGCACACGGGGTATGTATGGAAAGTGATACATAAGGACGGGATCATCTACTCGTCATCACGCGATGGAACCGTGCGAACTGAAAACCAAGCGCTGCAGGGGCCTGGTGGATCGGTGGTGAGCTTAGCCGCTGCGAGTCAGGGTGTTCTTGGTGCCACGCGGAGCGGCGTGATTTTCCGCGCCGACTTCGCAAACGAGCGTTGCGTACCAATCGCACAAGTCGAGGCGGCAGTGTTGGACCTGGTGGATGCGGATGGATTCGCCGCGGCTTGCGCAGATGGCACCGTCAGGCGCGCGAACGTGAAGGCGCAGCTCCATGCGGGCTGGGCGGCCGCTGTTGCGCATTTTCCAAGACGCAACTTGCTGGCCAGCGTGGGGCACGATGGAAAGCTCATTGTCTCGCGCGCGACCGATCTCAAAGTGATTGCGGAGTACAAACACGCGCGGCCTCTCTGCGCGGTGGCGGTGAGTGACTGGGCCGTTTGGGTGGGTGATTGTGAAGGCGAGCTACGCGAGCTCAAGTTTGGTTGCGACACGTTTACCGAAGCACACACCGTGCGGGCGCACGCAGGTGCCATCACCTGCATTGCGCGTCAGGGCGAGCTGCTGGCGACCGGCGGCGAAGACAACCGCGTTCGCATTTGTCATGTCGCCGCGCCAAAGCGTGTCCTTGCCGAGACGCTTCACACGGACTTTGTGAGAAGTGTCGCTTGGACCGGCGAAGGAACGTGCGTGAGCGGCGGCTACGATGCTGTTCTCCGTCATACGGTCGTGCCGTAATGGGGCGCCCTTCTAACACCGATGAACGACGTGCGCAGATCGTTCGAGGCATGCGCCAAGTGCTCGCGAAGGTGGGCTACGAACGCGCGAGTATTGCCGACGTGGCGCGTGCAGCGGGGCTCTCGCCCGGCCTCGTGCATTATCACTTCAAGAGCAAGCTCGAGATCCTCGAGGTGCTAGTGCATGCGTTGCTCGCCGAACGCGCGCGTTTGCTCGAGCGAAAATTAGAGGGCGCAAAAAAACCGCTGGATGCCTTCATTGAGCACCATCTGCATCCAGGAGAAGACGCCGATCCGGAGGCGCTTGCGTGTTGGATCGTGCTCACGGCCGAAGCGCTACGCGAGCCCAAAATCAAACACGCGCTCGCACTTGGTTTGCACGAAACCGTGGGCAAAGCGGAAGCCATCTTGCGCGACGGTATTGCGGCGAAGCAGTTCAAACCAGTCGACGTTGGAGCGGCGGCAGCGGCTTTAGTCGCGCTGATTCAAGGGTACTATACAGTCTCTGCCACTGCGGCCGGAGTGATCCCAAAGGGTTCCGCGGCTGCGTCAGCGAGGCGCATGATGAAGGGGTTGCTCGAATGAACGCCGCAGTGCCTGGAGGTATCACATGCGCTTTGAAGTGATTGCGCTCGGCGTTGGTGACACGTTCTCGCGCGTGCATCACACGACGTCATTGCTGCTGCACTACGATGGTTTCTATTTGGGCATCGATTGTCCTGATTCTTATCGTAACGTGCTGCGCGCGGCAGGCGAACGTTGTGGACGCGAGCTCGATTTGTTCAGTGTGGACGACATTCTGCTCACGCACGTGCACGGCGATCACATGAATGGGCTAGAGGGTGTTGGGTTCTTCAAACACTTCGCTGAAAAGAAACGCCTCAAGCTGCACACCACTGAAGATGTGCGTTCGGTCATTTGGGATCAGCGACTCAAAGCACCCATGGAACGCTTGTGGAATGGCAAGACCTATCGCGATCTCTCCTTCGATGATTACTTTGATTACCGCCATCTGCAATGGGAGGGCGAGTCGCAGATCGGTCCGTTCTCACTCCGCATTCGCCGCACGATCCATCATGTTCCTACGTGCGCGGTGCTGATCAGTGCCGGCGGGCGCACGCTTGGCTACTCGAGCGATACGGCATTCGACCCTTCGCTGATTGAATTTCTTTTGCCGGCGGATCTGATCATTCACGAAACCAATCACGGGCCGGCGCACACACCGTACTCTGAGCTCGCGGCTTTGCCCGAAGCAACACGCGCAAAAATGCGACTCATTCACTATCCTGACGAGCTGACCGAGACGATCATTGCACGCGTGAGTGAAGGCGAGATCCTCGTTCCCTAAAAAAGTTTTGCAAAATTTTTGACGGATCGCTCGCTAGGCCTTAGCCGTTTTTTTATGGAAGCACTTGTAGGTGCGATCCAAAGGAGCGGTTCATGTCAGACGAAGCGCTGCAAGCGTGCCAAAGCTGTCGCAAACAATTCGCACCGAAGTTCCGGTTTCAAATGGCGCAAACCGCCAACGGAATGGTCTATTACTGCTCGCAGAAGTGTCGCGGCGCAGAGATAGCACCAGCCGCCCGGCACGACGTCACTTGCGATACTTGCACAAAGCCGTTCACCTTGTCTTTTGCCTTTCAGACCGCAGAGTTTCCAGAAGGCCGAAAGTTCTTCTGCAGCGAAGCCTGTCGCCATGCAGCCATGACTGCGAAACAGCCCGCGTCCGCCAAGCCGGCGCGTGTGATCGCTGTACTCAATCAAAAGGGCGGCACGGGAAAAACCACCACCGCGATCAATGTGGCGGCAGGTTTGGCGGAAGCCGGCAGCCGCGTTCTGCTCGTCGATTTAGACGCGCAGGGCAACGTTGGTATCTCGCTTGGGATCAAAGGCCCGAAGACGATTTACCACGTGCTCTCGCAGGGTGCGGATCCGGTGGAATGCGCTGTGCCGGTGCGCAACAACCTCGATGTTCTTACGAGCGACTACACGCTCGCTGCCGCAGAAGTAGAGCTCGCGAGAAAAGACCGCCGCTCACATGCCTTGGCTAGCCGCTTTGGTCAGCTCAACCAGTACGACTACGTCATTCTCGACTGTGCGCCTTCGCTCTCGTTGCTGAATCAGAATGCGCTGACGTACGCCGCGGAAGTGCTCGTGCCAGTGAGCTGTGACTACCTGTCACTCGTGGGCGTGAAACAAGTGTTGCGCACGCTGCAATACGTGAACGAAATCTTGATGCACCCCGTGCGCATCTGCGGCGTGCTGCCTACCTTCTTCGATACGCGCAACAAGATCAGCACGGACGCTGTTCAGAACCTGCGTCAGTATTTCAAGGAGCGAACGTTGCCTCCGGTGCGCGTCAATACCAAGCTAAAAGAGGCACCGGCGTTCAAAAAGACCGTGTTTGAACATGCGCCCGATTCACATGGCGCACGCGACTACGCGCGTGTTGTAGAGTGGGTCGCGAACTTGAGCCAAGTCGATAAGACGACTTCGGCAGATATACCCGGAATCACGATTCCCGTGCCCGCCGTGTCGCAGTCGGCAGAGGTGCACGAATGAAGGAGATCTTAGCGATGGACAACCCACTCCTCCACGACGAAATTTTTCTTCGTACCTACGTCGACGAGAAGGTGCAGCAGAAGGAAAAGCCCGAGCACTACAAAGTGATCAGCATCTCCCTGTACAAAGAAGACATCGAGCTGCTTGAACGCTTGGTTCAAGAAGCCAAACGCCTTGGACACACCAAGGCGAACAAGTCGCAAATCATCCGCTGCGCATTGCACACGCTGGACTTGAAGAAGCTGCCGAAAACGTACTGATTGCCGATGGTTCATACCGTGGTTCGAGCTCCGAGTTCGAGGTCGTAGCCGACTGGCCGTGGCCGTAGGCGACCATGCGATGTCGAAATCCGATCTTAGGGATCACTCAACTGCGGCGTGTCAGAAAATCCGCAAAAACAGCCAAGTTCACAGGAAGTCGGGAAGTCGGGAAGGAGTGAACCAGACTGAATTCGTCTTCTCGTCTTGTTGCTTCCTGTTCAAACCGCATGACCGGACAAGCCGTAGCTAATACTTGTCCGGAGATTGAGTTCGCTTCGGCACCCGCCTCCCCTCAATGTGCGCGTTGATTTCGACTGCCCGCCCACCCCGGCGAGCGCCTCGCTGCTCAGCCGTTGGATCTGGAGGTGGCTCAGGCTGGGGTTGTAGAACGAGACAACGTGGTCGAGATCGAGATCGAGCTCGTAGCCGAGTGGCCGTGGCCGTAGGCGGCCAAGCGTTATCGAATCAACTTTGTTAGCATCTGAAGGGCACTAAGCAACACACCCTGCGCTTCCTGTATCTTCCCTTTAACAGCCGCGTTTAAAACCCCACATGTCGAGCGGAACCGAAATCGAAACGCGACGAAAACTGGTCCGCGATCATCGAGTATCTGCGAGGCATTTCGTCGTGCATCAAATGTGGCGAGTGAAAGAAACTCTATCGCTCAGCGATACACATCGATCTGCTGGAAGTTGAATCGAATGTCTGTGTCCATGTGAAAACTATCGACGGTGCTGCAATCGGAGTTGTCTTCCGGCGCGAAAGCCCTGCAACACTTTGGGACACGATCTCGGTGCAAAGACCGACGCCGGCCACGGCCACTCGGCTACGACTACCAGCTCGGCCGCCGGCCGCGACCACGTTGTCTCGATCCACAACGGCAGCCTGAGCCAGCTCCAGATCCAATCGCAGAGCAGCGAGGCGGGCGCCGAAGCGAACTCAATCTCCGGACAAGCGTTAGCTAGAGCGTGTCCGGAGATTGTCTCTCAATTACGCTGATTTCGGCGCCCACCTCCCCCCGATTGCACCATGATACGCGAGGCCCACCCCCCGGCGTGCGCCTCAACG
>JBIKMD010000271.1:0-6186 GCA_044359465.1 Myxococcota bacterium | reverse complement strand
GCACCTCCACTTCTCGCATGACGCCTCCTCCTTGGAAGGTAGTGATAAGTGGAGAATCTGTCATTCCAAAACAACCGACGCGCTGTGTCAGGCTGGCCTCAAGGGCGCAAACGACGTATGCGCACGCGCTCATGCTGTCGTCGATACTGAGCAACCCGTTCTCCCAGGCCTTGGACGATGCGCGCCTCGACGCCATTCTCAAAGGCGTTTCTCGCTCGTTCTATCTGAGCCTCGCCGTGTTGCCACAGGCCGTGCGCACCCAGCTTTCGGTCGCGTATTTGGTGGCAAGGGCTGCCGACACCATCGCGGATACGGATGTCATTTCGCGGCAGGAGCGCAGCGCCCTCCTCGACGATCTGCGCGGCGCAATCGTCACCAAGAGCAAGGCAGATGAGACGACGAAGCGCATACGGGAAGCGGCGCTCGGCAAGAGCAAAGTCGAGAAAGAGAACGCCCTGATTCAAGCGCTAGACGTTTGCCTGAGCGCCCTGCATCGCTTTGAGCCTTATGACATGCTCGCGACGGAGCGCGTCCTCGAAACGCTGCTCGGAGGCATGCAAAAAGACCTGCAGCGTTTTGATAGTCGCCTATTCGCGCTGCAAACACTGACCGAGCTCGACGAGCACTGCTATGCAGCAGCGGGCTGCGTTGGCGAGTATTGGACGCAGATTACGCACCACCACCACGAGAGCTTGCTCAAAGTGGATCTGCTCGAACAAAGTGCCAGGGGTGTCCGCCTGGGCAAAGCGCTGCAGTACGTCAACGTGCTGCGCGATACGCCGCGTGATTTGCTCGACGGTCGCTGCTACCTTCCGCGCCAGCTACTGAACAGTTTTTCGCTGACGCCAGAGACCTTACTTGGCCCCTCCACCCGCAAGCGCGGCAAAGAGGCCGTTCGCTATTTGATCGACGTGGCGCTCAACCATTTTGATGCAGGCTTCGACTATATAGAGCAGATCCCTGCGTACGAACGCCGCTTGCGTTTACCAGTGATTCTTCCCTTGTGGATTGGGCTCGAGACGCTACGCGCGATCCAGAATGCGGACGACCCGTTTGACCCGGACGCGCCGGTCAAAATCTCCCGCGAACGTGTGTATCGTATGATGGTGGAAGCCTCGCTTGGCCTGGTCTCTGAATCCGTTTTGTTCGAGCTGCACCGCTTGCGGCGTCAGGCGCTGCGCGCGTGAGTCTCCTAGACGCCCTTCCGCCAGCGCGCGATCCTGATTCGCTTCTCAATGCTTTTCTAGGCGCGGCCTCGCACTCGCTCTATCCCGCCCAAGAAGAGGCCATCCTCGAAATTTTTTCGGGAAAACACGTCATCCTCAATACGCCTACGGGCTCGGGCAAATCGCTCGTCGCACTCGCCATGCACTTCAAAGCATTCGCAGAAGGCAAGAAGTCTTACTACACGGCGCCCGTCAAAGCGCTCGTCAGCGAAAAATTCTTCGCGTTATGCAAAGAGTTCGGCGCAGAGAACGTGGGCATGCTCACAGGCGACGCGAGTGTGAACCGCGAAGCGAAAATTCTTTGCTGTACTCAAGAGATCTTGGCGAGCATCGCGCTCGGAGATCCCAACGCAGACGTAGACTACGCCATCATCGACGAGTTCCACTACTACTCGGACAAAGACCGAGGGGCCGCCTGGCAGATCCCACTACTCGAGCTGCCCAAAACGACGTTTCTTCTCATGTCCGCGACGCTGGGCGACGTGGATTTTTTTGTCGACGACATCACCAAACGCAGCGGCCAGGAGGTTGCGCTGGTGAAGTCGCGTGACAGGCCCGTACCGCTAGACTTCGAATACAAAGAGCTTCCCCTCTTCGAAGTGATTCCGAACTTGGTGAGCCGCGGACTGTTCCCGATCTACCTGGTCAATTTTTCGCAGCGAGAAGCCGTAGAACAAGCGCAGAATCTGATGAGCACGAACTTTCTCACCAAAGAGCAGAAGGCGCGCATCAGTGACGAAATAGGGGCGTTTCGCTTCGACACGCCCTTTGGCAAAGAGCTCTCGCGCTACTTGCGTCACGGACTTGGCCTGCACCACGCCGGTTTGCTTCCGAAATACCGTTTGCTCACGGAGAAGCTGGCGCAAAAAGGTCTACTCGCGGTGGTCAGCGGCACGGACACGCTCGGCGTGGGCGTCAATGTCCCCATCCGCTCGGTGCTGTTCAGCAAGCTTTGTAAATACGACGGCGAGAAAACGACCATTCTCAGCGTGCGCGACTTCCATCAGATCAGTGGCCGCGCGGGACGCAAAGGTTTTGACGATCGTGGTTATGTGGTCGCGCTGGCGCCGGAACATGTAGTCGAGAACAAACGTATCGATGCGAAAATGGCCGACAAGCCAGGTAAGAAGATCCCAAAGAAGAAACCGCCGGACTACGGCTACGTTCACTTTGATCAAAAAACCTTCGAAAAGCTCATCGCATCCGAGCCAGAGCCGCTCCAGCCGCAATTCGAGATCACACACGGCATGCTGCTCAGCATCCTTGAGCGTCCGGACGGCGACTACAAACGCGTCCTTGGACTGATTGAACGCTCGCATACGAACGACCGTAAGAAGAAGGAACTACGACGTACAGCGGCATCCTACTTTCGGAGTTTGGTCGAGGCGAAAGTGCTCGAGGTGCGCGAGCGCAAAATTGTCGTGCACGACGACCTGCAGGGCGACTTTTCCATCACGCACGCGCTCGCTTTGTGGCTCATCTCCGCGCTGCCATCCCTAGACAAGACCAGTCCGGACTACCATCTAGATCTGCTCTCCTTTTGCGAAGCGATCACGGACAATCCGCGTGCGGTGCTAGAGAAGCAGCTCGATCTCTTGAAGCGGGAAAAGCTCAATGAGCTCAAGCTGCAAGGCGTTCCTTTCGAGGAGCGCATCGCCGAGCTAGACAAAATCGAATGGCCAAAACCCAGAGCGGATTTGATCTACGAGACTTACAATGCGTTTCGACGCACGCATCCGTGGGTGGCGAGCGACAATATCAAACCCAAGTCGATCGCGCGCGACATGTACGAACGTTACATGTCTTTTGGTGACTACGTACGTGAGTACGGGCTGCAGCGCAGCGAAGGTGTTCTGCTGCGCTACCTCAGCGATGTTTACAGAACACTCGAACAAACCTTGCCACAAGCGTTTCGGACCGAAGCGTTCGACGAGCTCGTGACCTTCTTTGGTACGATCCTCCGCCAAGTCGATACGAGCCTTGTCGACGAATGGGAACGCCTGCGCGCCGGTGTGGCAGCCGTGCCGACGCTTGCGCCCCTGCCAGTATCGTCTCTGCCAGACCCGCGGATCATACGTTTGCGCGTACGCAGCGAGCTACACCGATTGGTGCAAGTCCTCGCCACACGCGCATTCGACGAAGTGGCGAGCGTGGTCATCACGGATTGGACCCCCGATCGTTTCGACAAGACGCTGGCGCCCTACTTTGCGGAGCACAAACGCATCGTCACCACCCCGGCCACACGCGCGCCTGCGATGACCCATATCGAGGAGCTCAGCGCCACGCATTGGCAAGCGACGCAGACCATCGTTGACCCAGAAGACACCAATGATTGGTACATTCGCTGCGAGATCTTACTCGAAGATCCGCTACCGTCGGACACGCCGCTCATTCGCCTGATCGACATTGGGGGATAGATTCTGCGCTAGCGTCGCGCGGCAACCGCTTGAGGTCTGCGAACGAGCGCGGTCTGCTGTTCGAGCTTTCGCGCGATGTAGGGGCCAATCTGCGAGAGCGGAAGAATCGCTTCTGCGAGCCCCGCTTTTGCCACGAAACCAGGCATCCCCCACACAATCGAGCTTGCTTCATCCTGGGCGATGATGTGCCCACCATGTTCACGCACGCTTTTTGATCCCACAAGCCCATCTTGGCCCATTCCCGTCATCACCACAGCAAGTGTGCCTGCGCCGAACGCAGTTGCCGCACTTCTAAACAGCACGTCCACCGCGGGGCGGCAGGAATTTTCTGCGGGACCGCGGTCTAGGACGAGCTTTGCCTCGTTTCCTTCGCGCACGACCCGCAAGTGGTGGTCACCTTTTGCGATGTAAACATGCCCCGGCGCGAGCGTTTCGCCGCCCTGGGCTTCATGAAATTGAAGAGGACTCGACGCGCCGAGCCGTTCGGCGAGAAGCTTTGTAAACAGGGGCGGCATGTGCTGCACACACACGACGGGAACAGCAAAATCCTTTGGCAAAGCAGAAAACAACGTAGCGAGTGCGTTGGGGCCACCAGTGGACGTGCCAATCGCAATGAGCTCAATACGCGAAGCGTGACCGCTCACTTGCGTCGGCTTTGGCGACGCGGCCGTGCGCGCTTTTCCTATAGGCGTCGCACTTGGCAATGCGCCCGACGCCATGAAGCTGGCACCGAGGGCACGCACTTTCGGGAGGAGTTGCGAACGCACATGCTCGATCGAGACCTCCTTGCTCGCATCCCCACTCGGCTTGGTGACGTAGTCGCTCGCCCCTAGCGCGAGTGCTTCGAGCGTCGCGGCCGCGTCTGTCTCTGTCAGTGCACTGAACATGACAACAGGAAGCGAGGGAAAGCGTTGCTTAATGACAATGAGTGTCTGCGAGCGCCGTTCGCCCGAGGTCTCGGCGTCGAGCGTGATGACATCGGGCGCGAACTGTTCGATCTTGCCGAGCGCGACAGGGCCATCCGGAGCCGTTGCAACCACCTCGACGTCTTCAGCAGACGAGAGAACCTCAGCGAGTAGCTTGCGACAAACGATTGACTCGTCGACGACTAGGACCCGAATTTTGCGCATGACGCGTCTCCTTCCAATTCGACGTTCACGACGAACGGGGCGGCACACCTGGAACGCTGGCGCTTCTCGAGATCGAGCGCAGTTGCGGCGTCAGGGCCTGCAACGGCGCTACTTCGCGCGGTCTGCTCGCGCCCTGCGACGGACCCGAATCGATGACAAAGCTGGAGAACAAGTCCTGCAGCTCACTACTCATTCTAGCCATGGATGCAGCAGCTGTTCGCGACTTGCCTGCACCACTGTTGGTTGCACTCGCAGCGCTCGCCACAGCGGCAATGCTCATGGAGATTTCCTTACTCCCTCGAGCGCCCTCAGCGACGATGCGGCTCATCTCTTTGGTGGTCGCGGTCTGCTCCTCTACCGCGCTGGCGATTGTGTTTTGGAAATCGCTAATCTGACTGATAATGTGGCTGATCTCTCCGATCGTAGAGACGGCACCGGTAGTATCCGCTTGGATCGTGTCGATCATGCGACTGATGTCATTCGTGGCCTTGGCGGTTGCCTTGGCAAGCTCTTTGACCTCGTTGGCCACAACCGCAAAACCTTTGCCAGCTTCACCGGCGCGTGCCGCTTCAATGGTCGCGTTCAACGCGAGTAGATTGGTCTGCTGCGCGATCGCAGTAATAACCTTAATCACGGCACCAATCTCCTCGCTGCTCGTTCCGAGTTTGGCGACCATGGTGTTGCTGTGCCCTGCTACTTCCACGGCTTTGGTGGCGATGCGGGCTGCTTCAGCGGCGCTCTTTGCGATTTCACGAATGGCCGCCGAAAGCTCGTCTGTTCCCGTGGACACAGACTGCAGCGTGCAGTGCACTTCTTCCGCGGCCGAGGCCGCGCTCTGCGCTTGGTTCGATGTCTCGAGAGCAGTCGTACTGAGCTGCTCACCAACATTCGCGAGCTCACCCGATGCTTCTCCAAGCATCTGAGCGCTGTTCGAGATCGTCGAAATGCTCTTTCTGAGGCTGCCGATGAGCTCCTCGATGGCGTACCCGAGCTGACCCAACGTGTCTTCACCCTTCACCGGCACGACGACGGTGAGATCGCCATGCGCAGCGGCGTTCACGGCACCAAGGATGGCAACCGCTTTTGCGCTCAATTCCTCCGCTTGCGCGCGTTCGCGATCAGCGGTCTCTTGATTGACAGCGGCAAGGGTCGCGGCGGCTTCTGCCTCACGCGTCGACTGCGCGATGGCTAGGCGCCTCAGCCAGTGAGAAACGCCGATTGTGACTCCGAACAAAAACAGGCCAACGAAAATCTGCAGCTTGCCGCGGAAAGACAAGAGCTCGACAACTTGTTTCTCTGTCTCGTCTGCACGGCGCGTCGTCTCTTTGACGAGATCATCGATGACGCTTCTGTGCGCAGCAAAGGGCTCACGCAACTTCACCAAAGCCGCAGCTGCCGCCTGTTTATTGCCGA
>JBIKMD010000268.1:0-6211 GCA_044359465.1 Myxococcota bacterium | reverse complement strand
CCGATAAAACGTTCGTATTTCATGGTTTCTCCTTTGCTATTGCGAGTGCAGATCGTGTGCCAGCGCGGTGGGCGCGTAGTCGATCCCAATTGGTAACGCTCGATGACGATTCAGTAACGAGCGGATCGACGCGACCACGGAGATCAACAACGCGACTCGCTCGCGGAAGATGCTGCTGAAACCATTCGCTCGCGAGCAATGCGACATGCTCGAGCGCTCCTGGCTCTTCGAAAATGTGAGAAGCATTGTCGATGATCTTGATGTCGTTCGTGCAACGTAGCTTGCCGCGAATCCCTTCATTCAGCGCGAGAACTTCGCGATCTTGTCCACCGACAATTAGCAGCGTTGGCGCCTCAACCAGAGAGAGGGCCGAAGAGGCGAGATCCGGCCGACCGCCGCGGCTGACGATAGCGAAGATCTGTTGCGGTAACTTGGTCGCTGCCAGCAGGGCCGCGGCAGCGCCGGTGCTCGCGCCAAAATAGCCGACGCGCAGATCGGCGAGCGCGTCTTGCCCGAGAGCCCATTGCGTGGCGTGCACCAATCGCTCGGACAGAAACGGAATGTCGAAGCGCCGGTCGTGATGCGAGCGATCCTCTTCCGGGGTGAGCAGATCGAAGAGCAGCGTCGCGAAACCCGCCTGCTGCAAAACACCAGAGACAAAGTAGTTGCGTCGGCTCGAATGGCTGCTTCCCGAGCCGTGAGCGAAGATGACGAGACCTTGCGCATCCGGCGGGATCATCAGGTCACCTTCGAGAGTTATTTTGGAAGCGAGGTCGATGTGAACGTTGATGCTGCTCATGCGACCCACACAACCAACAAGCGTGCCAATCGACGACGAGCGCGAAACGTTACGGTTCGGAAACGACGTGCCGCGCGGTTCCGTGGAGCGCAGCCTGGCACGTTTCTTGGTTCTCATACCCGTCAATGGAGGCAACGATATGAAAACCGATTCTCAGATCCAACAAGATGTTCTGCGTGAGCTCAAATGGGATACGCGCGTCGATGAGACCGAAGTGGGTGTGTCCGTCGACAACGCGATTGTCACGCTCACGGGGAGCGTGAGCAGCTTCGGTAAGCGCCAGGCGGCGCAGGCCGCAGCGCACCGCGTGGACGGTGTCCTCGATGTTGCTAACGACATCGAGGTGAAAGTGCCCGGCACTGGCATGCGGACCGACTCGGAAATTGCCGGCGCGGTGCGCCACGCGCTGGAGTGGGACACACTCGTGCCGGACGCGCGCATTCGTTCGACCGTTTCGAACGGCATCGTTACCCTTGAAGGCGACGTAGACTTCTGGACGCAACGTGAAGATGCCGAAAAGGCGATCCTCAACCTCGCAGGCGTTCGCGGTGTTCAGAACAAGCTCGAGATCAAGTCGAGCCGGGTCGTTCCGCTCGACGTGCGAGAGTCGATCGAAGGGGCGCTCGAGCGAAGGGCTCACCGCGAAGCCAAGCGTGTTCGTCTCGATGTGATGGATGGGAACGTCGATGTCTACGGCACCGTTCACTCGTGGGCAGAGCACGAGGCGGTCATCGGCGCAGCAATGGGCACACACGGAGTCAAACGTGTGTCCGATCATCTGAAGATCGAACCGTATTCGCGATGATTGCGACCGCCACCATGCGAGTGCCGACCAAACTGCCACGGGAATCGGAGCGGAGAAAGAGCGCGCTGATTCCGGTCGCGTGCTTGACGATCTTCATCGTCATTTGGACGGCGCTCGCATGGTCGCCGGTTGATCGCGCGACTTGGTTACTCGAGAATAGTCCCACCTTCGTCATTGTTCCGGCGTTGGTTCTGTCATTTCGACGTTTCCAGTTCTCGAATCGCGCCTATGTGCAAGGGCTCGTGTTCCTTGTGCTGCACACGATCGGAAGTCACTACAGCTACTCGCTCGTCCCGCTCGGGGAGACTGTTCGTTCGGTTCTCGAGCTGAGTCGCAACCACTACGATCGCTTCGTGCACCTCGCGTTCGGTGTCCTTCTATATGCGCCGACGCGTGAGCTGGCTTTCCATCGCGCACGCGCGGTGCCCGTGTTCGCTCAGTTAGCGCTCAGCTTCACAGCCATCGCCGCGTTTGCTCTTGGATACGAGCTCGTCGAGTGGGGTGTGGCGGTCCTAGCGGACCCAGCAGCCGGGATTTCCTTTCTGGGCACGCAAGGGGACGAGTGGGATGCACAGAAGGACATGGCGCTCGCGTGTAGCGGCGCGTTGCTTGCGGTGCCGTGGGAGCTGTGGCGCCTGCGCAAGGAAGAAAGATGATGAGCAAGAAGAAGACGATCATTGTCGGCATCGATGGGTCGAAGGCTACGTTGCCAGTCTTGGAAGCCGCGGCGACGATGGCCGCTCGTCTTGGCTGGGATGTCGTGCTGATGACTGCGATCTCGGACCACGCGATCGAGGCACTCGTAACGCCCGAGCTCGCCTCCCTCATGGACGGACAGTTACATGCGCAGGCGGAACGAGAGGCAGAGGCTTTGCTTGAAGACGCTGCGAAAAAACTGCGTCCGGGTGTGCTGTCGGAACGCATCGTCGAGCGCGGCCCAGCATGGCGCGTGCTTTGCGACGCCGCGAAAATCCGAAACGCTGCTCTCATCGTCGTTGGAGCAAACCGCCATGGCAAGCTCGACCGACTGCTCGGAACGACCGCCGCTAAGGTGACAAATCGCGCTGGGACGAGCGTGCTCGTCGTCCGGCAAGCCGAAAAGCAACCAGTGCCCTTGAGCTTCGATCGCATCGTCGTCGGTCACGACGGATCCGAACGCGCCGGAGATGTGGTCGCTTCAGCACTCCATCTTGCAGAACCTAGCTCAGGTCACGTGATGATGGTGCGCGCGGTGGAAAAAGTGCCACGCGAGCTCGTAGGTCCGACGGCGAGTGCCGGCGAGGTCGAAGAGTGGCTTATCCGCGACGTCCAGGCGGCACTGCAACGCGAGTGCAAAACGTTTCCCTCGCGGGTGAGCTCCGAATGCCGGGCCCGTCTCGGATCAGCGGTCGACGTCGTGCTCGAGTCCGCGCGCGAGCGAAACGCTACGCTCATCGTCTTGGGCTCGCACGGGTTCGATCCGATCGACCGCGTGCTTGGCACCAACGCAGGTCGAATCGTCGACGAGGCTGAAGGCAGCGTGCTGATCGTCCGCAACGGCGGCGTCTGACCAAGGTCCTTTTGGCATCCCGCCTGCAACCGGCGCGGCATCACAAAAGGAGATCCCATGCTACGCCCCATCCTCGCTGTCGCCCTCTGGCTCACTTCCGCATGTGCCGCTCGTACGGGTGCAGTCACTCACTTCGCCGAACGCTACGGTTTGTCCTTGCTCGAAGCGGAAGCCATTGTGGGGGAATTTGATCAAGCTCAAACTCGGATTGCACTTCGCGCCGAGAGTGGAGAGGCAACTTCGGTCGGCGACGCGGCGGTGATCCTCGAAAGCGACGACGCTAGCCGATTCGCCGGAGCGATCAGGCACCTCGCCGGGCTCGAATCGATCACCGCTCGTGCGCTCGCCGCTCAAATCGAGCTCGCATGGGGCGAATCCCAGCTCATGACGGCGGAGCTTCTCGAACGCGCAGCGGCCGTGATCAGGGCGAAGGAACGAACGCTCGAGAGCTTCGTCGCGCGCGGGCGCGCCTCAGACGCGGAGCGTGTGACACTCACAAGCACACATACGACGCTGGACAGGCTGGAGCGTGTCGTGCACGCGTTACAACGACTAGCCCAAGAGCACTTTCAAACAGGTAAGGAGCTGACTCTCGCCGTCATTGCTGAGGCGCCGAACGACCCACGCGGCTACCGCGCGGCCGCAGACTACTTTCACATTGTCGGGGATTGGGCGTCCTTCGACGCCATGATCGCGAAGATCGATATCGCTGCTCCCCACAACGCTCGCGTTCTGTTTCTACGCGGAATGGAAGCGCTCGATCGCGACGCAGCGCCGGGTGAAGCGCTGCGTCTCTTCCGTAAGGCCGTGGACGAGGACCCCGGGTTCGCTCGTGCACAAGCGCAGGTGGTCATGCTGCAGCGATCTCTTTCGGACGTGCGACGCGAGCTCGAAAAACTCGAGCGAATCAATCCGGGGCATCAGCTCGCTGTTCTTGCCGGTCCTTGGCTGGTGAGCGCAGAGGCGGACGCGATCGCGATGCGTACGCGCGTCGCGAATGCGCGTCGGCGTTCCGTGGTCGCAACAGATGATGACCCCTACGTTCCGTTCTAGGCGTTACAGCACCGTAACTTGGAGTTTCAAAGAGGTGACATTGCACGCGGCGACATTGGCCGCCCTTGTCTGATGTTACCGTTCGGAACTCCGTTCGCTTACCGGGAGACATCGACGCGCGCATACGAGTCTCTTCGCTCCGTAGAAGACTGGCACGAGCGTTGCTCTTCCGATCGATATGAAAACAAGAAGATACGTCCTCCTCACGGCGATCGCGCTGCTTGGCGGCTGCGACAACTACATCATTCAGAGCGAACAAGAGGTGAGCGAAGCTTGGGGCAACTTGCAGGCGCAGCTGCAGCGCCGCGCCGACTTGGTCCCGAACCTGGTCGAGGTCGTCAAGGGTGCCGCCGCACACGAGAAAGACACGCTCGCTCTCGTGATTCAGGCACGCAGCGCGGCAACCGCAATTCAAATCAACGCCGCGGATCTGAATGACCCAGCGAAGATGGCGGCCTTCACGAAGGCTCAGTCGACGCTTGCTCAAGCACTGCGCCAAGTGTTCGCCGTCGCCGAAGCGTATCCGGATCTGAAAGCAAACCAGAGCTTTCGCGACCTGCAGGTTCAGCTCGAAGGCACCGAGAATCGAATCGCGCGCTCACGTGAGCAGTACAACTCGGCCGTGCAAGGGTTCAACAGCAACATCCTGAAGTGGCCTGGGCGCTGGCTGGCAGGCGGACGATCGCCAAAGCAAGTCTTCGAGGCCGACGTCGCGGCTCAAAGGGCACCGCAGGTGAAGATCTAATGAGAGCTCTTTCGCTCATCGCGCTGGCGTCTGTCGTCAGTGCGGGCACACGATGGGATCCTCCGGCGCTCCCGAGCGGTCACGTGAACGACTACGCGGGCATCCTCTCTCGTTCTGCAGCAAGCGAGATCGAGCAAACGCTCGCGACGCACGAGCGAGAGACGAGCAATCAGATCGTGATTGTCACGGTACCGACGCTCGACGACCGCGATATCGCCGATGTTGCGTTTGCGATCGGAGAACGTTGGGGGATCGGCAAGCGCCGCAAGGACAACGGTGTGCTCTTCGTCATCGCGCCGAGCGAACACCGAACCCGCATCGAGGTTGGAAAGGGCCTTGAGGGCGCACTGACCGATTTACAATCACACGTGATTCTAGACGATATCGTTGCGCCTGCCTTCAGGCGCGGTGATTTCGATCACGGCGTGCGCGACGGTGCGCAAGCGATCATGCAAGCGGTTCGCGGTGAATTTCGTGATCCGTCCAGCGCGACGCTTCCGTTCGATTCCTCCTATTGGACACTCGGGCTCGCGCTTCTCCTTCTCGTTCTATTCTTGTTCTTTCCTCGAGCGGGAATGCTGCTGCTCTTGATGGGCGGCCGCGGTGGTCGTTCGCGATTTGCCGGTGGCGGCGGTCGCTTTGGTGGCGGTGGCGCGTCAGGACGTTGGTGAGGATCATATGAGCAAACGAAGCTTGCAGCGACGGCTCGGTACGATCGGACTTCGCAAAATTGAAGACGCGATCACGGCGGCAGAGAAGACAACATCGGCCGAGATCGCCGTGTTCATCCGCGAATGGAGTAGTTATCTCTCGTTGTTTCGCATCGGTGACGCCCATGCGCGAGTACGTAACAGGGCGGAAACGCTCTTCGTCGAGCACGGCCTCGATCGCACCGCTGCTCACAATGGCGTGATGATCTACGTTTCGTTAGGTGAGCATGCAGCCGTCGTGCTCGGCGACACCGCGATCAACGCGCGCGTCTCACCTGAGACTTGGCGCGAGATCGTCGATGCGCTCGTGAAGGCAGCGAAGAACGGTCGCTTGGTCGACGGCATCTGTACGGCCGTCGGCGCATCTGCCGCCGTGCTCACGGAGCACTTTCCTCTGCAGCACGACGACAAAAACGAAATCAGGAATCAACCGAACATCGGCGCCCGCGCGGTGTAAACGCTTGGCACGACCGCTGCACTCTATCGGTACGAGCGCGTCGCTCGTCACAAAGGGGAGTCTCCATGTCGGCACCATCCTACTTTCGATTCG
>JBIKMD010000267.1:0-6232 GCA_044359465.1 Myxococcota bacterium | reverse complement strand
GAAGTCGCCCGCGAGTTCCCATCGACTGTGCTCGATGAGATGAAGATCTTCGGTTAATCCTGCCGGTGTGATCCAACGCACATAGTGCAAGTGCAATCGCCGCTACAGCGGTGGTCGCCATGCGCTTCATCGAAACACTTGCACACGACCGCGCTGCGCTTCAGGCGCTCGTCAAGGAGTTGCGCATCGTCGCACTTCCTGGCCGTTCGCCCGAACCTGCATGCGCACGCCTGTGGTTTCGTGCTCGCGAGGCGTACTTCGAGCTCTTTGTGGATGTGCGCTCGGACGGCATTAGCTGGTGGCAGCTGACGTTACGCGGGCTCGCCTGGACTTGGCGACGCGAGAGTGGCCGCATCAGTGTGGAATCCACGAGTGAAACCGAGGTCTCTGTACAACCTATCTCCGCATCGGCAATTTTGGGCCGTTTGCCGCCGGCGCAGCGACCAGCGGCGCTCAGTTTTTGTGCTGCGTTGCTGCAAGAGAGCAGTGACCCATTCATTCGCAATTGCGGCATGTTGGCGCGTGCTAGTCTTAATGATGCAGTGCATCCGTTGGCGATCAGCAAAGCGCAGCCGTCACCCTGAATCAGACATTTGCGGGCTTGGCGGGATGCACTGACAACGAGCGGCGACGCCCGTTACGCGTGCTGCCGCGAAGATAGATCCATGAGTATTGCAACGATTGGAACGGGTGCGGCGGCGGTCTCCATGGGCATTGACGACGAAGTTCGAGCTGGTAGTCGTCGCTCTCGCTTGGGCGTGAATCTGAGCCTGCTCGCGACGCGTCACGCGGTAGTCAGCTTTCAGGGTCCGAACGGCGTCAGGATTACTTTGAGCCAAGCAGAGCTCCACGCGTTGGCCACGGCGAGCAATACGACGCAGCGCGCAGCGATCATCGCACGGGCCTTCACGGCAGCTGCCGAACGGGCGGGTGTCTCGGGCTTTGATGCGACTGGCAACGCAATGCGCGCGCTCAACGCGCTTTCTCGCCTCAGTGCTGCAAGCATTCGTGAAGGTGGTACGGCAGCGTACGATATCACCCTGCGTAGCGATTCGAACGATATGAGCTCACGCACTGACTTCGTGCGTACGACTGCAGCCGTTCGTAATGGGACTGCGTGTGGTGTGAGGCTCGACACGCCGCACATTCATGCTGCTGTGAGCGTAGGCATGCCGGTCCGTACGCGTTAGAGACGAAAGTTTCCGCAGGTAGATGAGCGGCACAGCCGTTCTTGGTCACGCAGCGCTTCACTTAGTTTGGTCACAGCTTCGGCCAGGGCCGTCTCTTCAGAGATCAATTGTTTGTACGCCGCTGCGGCGTCAGGCACCGCGGCCAAAACTGCATCCGCGTACCCTCTTGGATTGGAGCACGTTGCAACGCGCAAATCTGCGCGATTCGCAAACAGCGCGGACGCACGGCGTCTCACGTCTCTCAGGGCGCAATCGGCGGCCTCACAAGCACAATCGGCGACCAGGCTGTCGCGCAAAAACGAATCAAGACCGTAGCTCGTTGTGCCCTGCATGGCTTCGCGTAGCGCCACGATGCTGCGGCGGACTGCGCGTGCGCGTGCGACCGTGATTGCATGAGCGGCTTTCGCCGTGTCGCCAGCCGGAACGCTTTCTTCGAGCCAGCTCACCCAACCATCGGCAACGGCAAAGTCGGAATGCACACCGCCAGAAACTGGTTCAACGATGCTCGCTGCCGTTGTGAAGGCGCTCGGTTCGCGGGCGACGAGCGTTGCGTCGAGGCGCATCCAATGCCACCAGGTGCCGTAGCCGTGTGAGCTCAGGTCTAGAGCGTCACGGGTGGGCATGGTCGAGTCGCAGCTCGTGCTGAAGCCGCGTTGATGGGTGCGCCTGCCTTGTTTATGTGCCCCATTGTAGAAGGCTTCGCTCAGTGTGCTTGCGGCCTCCGCCAAATTGTCGATTTTATGAAGATCCGCACTGAGCGCCGGGTAGCCCGTGGTTGATGGCCCGAGCGCACCCGAAGTAGCAATCACGCAAACTCCGGGTTCAACCGCTGAGAAGTAGCGCAGCGTCGCCCCGGCGTTACAGGAATGATCGATGATCGCGACGCGCGCACCGAGCGCACGCAAACGATTGACGTTTGGATGTAAGGTACGCGGTGTGAGCCAGTGTGTCTTCTCGCTCGTCGCGTCGAAGACGGCCATCGCGTGCGAGGCGAAGAGATCGAGCGAAGTGGGGTAGTAGATGCCTGGGTAATGTTGGTGCCACTTGGCGCCATAACCAAAGCTCGTCCACTCGTCAGCTTGCGTCTCGGGATTGGTGAAGGTCCTATAGATGTCACCGCCGTGTGTTTGCACGTCGATGAGGACACGGTCGCCTGCTTTGATGGTTGCCTCCAGCGCGCTCAAGGCGCTGAGCGGATCCGGCTGGCCCGGCGCTTCGCCCGTTGCATGCGTGGTAAATCCCCGCTTGCGCAACGCGACCGCCATTGCCCTCGCTTCCCGCGAGAACCCGGGGTCCGCATTGTCTGCAAACACAAAGGCATAACGCGCCCCGTCCGGTGGTGCGACGGCCGGATCGACGATCGCTTCGAAAAACGTCGCCGTGTTATCGCCAAACCAGGGGCAGGCCGGCAATAACGCCGCGCAAAGAACACATCCAAGTAGTCGAGTGGTAGTCACCCAAGTGTTGTCGTTCTCTGCGCCGTGGTTGTTGCGAGCCTGGCGCGCAGGCGCAGGCGAGTGGCGCTCAAAGGGACGACGCGAGTTGCGGCGCCGCCTCCCGGCTCAGCTCGCTTTTTGTTTTGGGCGCTTCGCTTCACGCGCGAAAAGCTCGGCAAGGAACTTTCCGGTGTAGCTCTTGTCGTTTTTAGCCAGTGTTTCCGGCGTGCCAACGCCGAGGATGGTACCTCCGCGTGAGCCGCCTTCAGGGCCTAGATCGATGAGCCAGTCTGCGCACTTTACCACGTCCAAGTTGTGCTCGATGACGAGCACGGTGTTACCGGCGTCGACGAGCAACTGCAGTACATCGAGCAGCTTCTGCACATCGGCGAAATGCAAGCCGGTCGTCGGTTCATCGAGAATGTAGAGTGTGCGTCCGGTGGAGCGCTTTGCGAGCTCGCGTGCGAGCTTGATGCGCTGCGCTTCGCCGCCGCTGAGCGTGGTCGCTGATTGACCTAAGTGAATGTAGGTGAGCCCCACGTCATACAGCACGTCGAGTTTCTTCTTGATGTACGGCACGGCGCCCAGGAACTCGCGTGCCTCGGCCACTGTCATGTCGAGCACGTCGGCGATCGATTTTCCGCGGTAGAGCACTTCGAGCGTGCCTGAGTTGTAACGCTTTCCTTGGCACACTTCGCAGGTGACGAAGGTGTCCGGCAGGAACTGCATGTCGATGCGCAAAATGCCATCGCCCTCGCAGGATTCACAGCGGCCGCCTTTGACGTTGAACGAGAAGCGACCTGGACCAAAGCCGCGTGCTTTTGCCTCTGGCAGCTCCGCGAAGAGATCACGAATGTGCGCGAACAAACCCGTGTAGGTTGCGGGATTGGACCTTGGCGTGCGGCCAATGGGCGATTGATCGATGTCGATCACCGAATCGATGTTTTCGAGCCCTCTGATCGCGCTGTGCGTCTCTGGTTTGGGCGTGGTGAGCTCGAGTTGGAGCGCGAGCGCACGGTAGAGTGTGTCCAAGATTAACGTCGACTTGCCTGATCCGCTCACCCCCGTGACGCAGACGAACGCACCAAGTGGAACGTCCACACTGACATCTTTCAAATTGTTGCCACTCGCTTTTTCAATGCGGATCGTTTTGCCGTTTCCCGGCCGCCGTGTCTTGGGCGTGTCGATACGCCTAGCGCCGGAAAGAAAGGGACCCGTGACGGAGTGAGGATCGTTTTGAATGTGCTGCGGCGTTCCTTGCGAGACAATCTCACCGCCAACCTTCCCGGCGCCTGGCCCCATGTCGATCACATGATCGGCCGCAAGGATGGTGTCTTCGTCGTGCTCGACGACGAGCACCGTATTTCCAAGGTCGCGCAAGCGTTCGAGCATGGCGATGAGCTTCTGGTTGTCGCGCTGGTGTAAGCCAATCGAGGGTTCATCGAGCACGTACAGCACGCCCATGAGGGCCGAACCAATCTGCGTGGCCAACCGAATTCGCTGACCTTCGCCGCCGGACAGTGTTGCCGAGGCGCGATCGAGGCTCAAATAATCGAGGCCGACGGCGACCAGAAAGCCTAGTCTGTCGACGATCTCCTTGAGGATTTTCGCGGCAATGGTTTTGTCTCGGCCTTCCAGTTTCACACCAGAGGACCACGCGAGCGCGTCACCAATCGAGAGCGCGGACAGCGCGCTCACTGGTTTGCCATCGATGAGCACACTGAGTGACTCTGGCTTGAGGCGCGCACCTTTGCAGGCTTCGCAAGGCGTGCGTGACATGAACTTCTCGGCGTCTTCACGCACCGAGTCGCTCTCGCTTTCTTTGTAGCGCCGCTCGAGTGTGTTCATCACACCCTCGAACGGCTTTTTGAATTTGTAGCTGCTGTCATCGCCCTGAAATTGAAACGCGACTTCTTCTTCTCCGGTGCCGTACATCAGCTTTTTGCGAAACGCCTCGGGAAGCTTCTTCCAAGGCACGTTCATCTTTTGCTTGTAGTGTTTGGCGACGCCTTCGACGAGGCCCATGTAGTAGGCCGAAAAGCCTTTGGCCCATGGGGCAATCACACCTTCGGCCAGCGTTTTGGATTCATCTGGCACGACCAAATCGGGATCGAAGAACATGCGCTCGCCAAGCCCTGTACACGTTGGACACGCGCCAGCCGGGTTGTTGAACGAGAACATCCGCGGCTCAATTTCCGGAAAGCTGAAGCCGCAGGTGAGGCACGCGAATTTCTCGCTGAGCAACTTCTCTTCGCCCGATGCAAAAACGAGGCGAACGTAGCCATCCGAGCGTTTGAGAGCAGTCTCTACAGAGTCAGACACACGCGTCTTGAGGCCGGCTTTGATCACCAAACGATCGACGTAGACGTCGATGTCGTGTTTCTTTTGTTTGTCCATGGTGATGTCATCGTCAGCGAGCATGTAGTCTTCGCCATCGACGCGTACGCGTGAGAAACCATCACGGCGCAGCTCACCGAGCTCACGTTTGTATTCACCTTTTCTGCCGCGCACGATTGGCGCTAGGATGGAGACTTTGGTGCCTTCTTCTAGCGTGGTGACCTGTTCGACAATCTGCTGCGCGGTTTGGCCGCTAATCGGGGTCTTGCAATTGACGCAGTGCGGTTTGCCAATGCGTGCATATAGCAGACGCAAGTAGTCATGCACTTCCGTGACGGTGCCTACGGTCGAGCGCGGGTTCTTGGAGGTCGTTTTTTGCTCGATGGAGATGGCGGGGGAGAGGCCTTCAATCGAATCCACGTCTGGCTTGCCGCTCAGCTCTAGGAACTGGCGGGCGTAGGCAGACAGTGATTCCACGTAGCGGCGTTGGCCTTCAGCGTAGATGGTGTCGAACGCAAGCGAGGACTTTCCGGAACCGCTGAGCCCGGTAATGACCGTGAGGGTCTCCCTGGGAATTTGAACATCGATGTTTTTTAGGTTGTGCTCTCGGGCGCCTTTGACGGTAATGTTCGCCCGCCCGTTGTTTTTCGGTGCTGCCATGCGTCATGTCCTTCCCGATCCTTCTAAGGAAGGCAACGCTAGGCAGCCGAACGCGATAACGAGGCTGCGAGGGTCCGTGTGACGGGCCAAAAGGGAGTGTCTGTGACCGGACGGCATGTGAAAATTCTGGTAGCGTTCTTCGCCCTTCTTGGCGGCGCTTGCGACTGCAAGGGATCGGGCGTTGGCCTGGTCAATCCCGGGGTTTGCGACCGTGACTTCGAGTGTCCGGCGAAGCAGAGTTATCGCAAGGGCGTCTGCGTCACGGACCGTTGCGACAGCCGCGGACGCGGTGATTCTGATTGTTGCCCGGGACAAATTTGCACGGTCGACGGCCGCTGCACCAACAAGCACGAAACCTTCACCTGTACTCAAGATGCCGACTGCGGTGCGCGCGAAGCTGGCCGCATTTGTCTGTCGCGCCCTGAGCTCAACGGAGCTGCAAACGTCTGCTCGTTTCCGATTCCGAGCGAAACGGGTGCTTGCCCTGTCACGTATCGCTTGTTCAATAAGCGCTGCATCAGAGAGCTCCCTTGCGGCGGCGGGTGTCCGGACACCGAGCTCTGCAACATTGAAACGAATGAGTGCGAGACGATTCCGTCGATTCCTACT
>JBIKMD010000266.1:0-6235 GCA_044359465.1 Myxococcota bacterium | reverse complement strand
CGAAAGAGATAGTCGAGCGTAAGCGACATCTCGCGTTCCGATTCCAGGACGTGCGAGTGATAGCGATCGCGACAGACCTTGCCGATCCAGCCCTTACGCTCACGAAACGAACCGCCGCGTGGATTCAGTGAACCGCCAGCTTCGCGCACGCCGTCTGCGTTGAGCAAACGCGCGAGGCTGATCGTGATCTTCTGAACCCCACGTGAGAGAGCGCCCGCGCTATCCGCCTCACAAACGAGATGCATGTGATCGCCCAAGATCGCGAAATGGATCAGCCGAAAGCCAAATGGATTTGCGGCGGAAGTGTCAACTCGTCCACGCGCGAGCGCGCGTTTGACGAGCGCGTACTTCTTGCGCGTGCGCAGATTGGGCACGCGCTTACTCATGGTCAACGTGACATGAACGGCCGTCTTTGGCGCGAGTGCCTGGCGTTTGATGTGCGGCACCACGCGCTTCTCTGAAGCCGCACGCACCTTGGGTGGACGCCCAGGACCGCGCCGAACCTTCTTGCCCGCAGCGCGTTCGCGAATCTGACGGTTCACGACTCACTCACGAACACCGAGGGGAAGCACCGTTTGGCGAGGGGCACGAATCAGTGAAAGCATATACGGCAGATATGAAAACTGTCAACACGCGGGTGGCTGTTTTGTGCTTGTTTTCACGAGTCGTTCGCATCCATTTCAGTGAATTTCCGGATGGTGTTTCTTGCTGCGTTTAGCCGAACCGTCCTCTTGGATAATTTAGGCATAAGTAAAATTTGCCTTCGAGGTGCGGGCGTCGGCCAACCACGTCGCGACGAGAAACTCAGCAATGTCCATCGCCAAACGAGACGACCACCCAAACAATGCTGCGAGTCATGCTCGTGTCATGACTCGTGGGAGGACCTCCCATCCCAGTAGCGGCTGCCCGGCCCCGAGTGCTGCGGCAAACAAGCGGTGCACGCGAAAGCACTAGCAGCACTTGCAGCGAGGCCACCAAGCCCGTCTCAGCAACGCCTTCGTTCGAGCGGAAGCAAAGCGGAGCCACGTTCGAAGGTCGCCGTCGCATTGGTAAGGATCGTCTTCACCACTGGCGCATTGCCGCAGGTAGCGCTGACGAAACGCGCGCCGCGTTGGTCGTAGCGCAAGCCTGGGGCTACATCGATCCACAATCCACCTCTCAGGCGCTCGCTCTGCTAGACCGGGTGCTCGCCATGCTTTGGCGCATGACTCACGTTCGACCGTGCGAGTCTGCGATCAGGCCGGATCCGGTTCCGCCTCCTGGATCCGGGTCGGGATCCGGATCCGCAGCCCGATCCGGCTACCGCATGACGCCCGTGGCCAATGCATTAACGCGCACGCCGGGCCGGGGGCGCCGAACTCAGCGAGATGGAGAGACAATCCCTGGACACGCTCTGGGTAGGTAGTCACAGCGCGTCCGTGAACGCACACGAGTCAGGACGAAGGAATCTGCGCCAACGCGGCCTGCAATTTGCCTAGCTGCACTTGCCACTCGCGCTGACGGTCGCGTTCTTGCGCCACGACAGCCGCGGGCGCTTTGTCGGCGAAGGCGGGATTCGAGAGCTTCTTTTCCGTGCGTTCGATATCAGCGTTCAGCTTGCCAATCTCGCGCGTGATGCGTTCTTTCTCTTTGGTCCAATCGATCAGCCCCACGAGCGACACCACACCTTCGAGCTTGTTCACCATGCTCACCGCGGCTTGCGGCGGCTTGGGAGATCCAAGCGGCTTGAGCGTAGCGGTCACGTTCGCCAAACGATCGATTTGAGCAAGGTGCGGCGCGAGGACGTCGAGCAGCGCTTGTTCGCCGTGGATCTCGGCCGGGAACGACTTGGAAGGCGCGAGCTGGTTCTCGCCGCGAATGTTGCGCAGGGCCGTGAGCGCATCGATCAGTAACGCGACGATCTCTTCTTCTTTGGTCGGCGCTGGTTCCTTCGCCTCAGGGTAAGCCGCCGCGGCAAGGTAAGCTTCATCACCCTTGTTACGCGGCAACGTCTGCCAGATCTCTTCCGTGATGAACGGCATGATCGGATGCAGCAAGCGAAACGATTGATCGAGCACATGCACGAGCGTTTCTTGCGCTGAGCGTTTCACGCCTGGCGCTGCGCCTTCTTTGAACGCCGCCTTAGCGAGCTCCAAATACCAATCGCAGAACTCGTTCCACACGAAGTGATAGATCGCGAGCGCGGCCTCGCTGAAGTTGTACTCTTCGAGCAGCGTGTTCACTTTGACGATCACGCGATCGAGGCGCACGCGGATCCACTTGTCTGCGAGCGTGGCCTCTGGATGCAGCTTGCGCTCGCTACCAAACGCACCGGGCTCGTAGCCCTCGAAGTTCATGAACGCAAAACGCGACGCGTTCCAGAGCTTGTTGCAGAACGCCTTATAGCCAGACATTTGATCGAAGCTGAGCTTGATGTCGCGGCCGGCCATGGACTGCGCACACAAAGTGAAACGCAGTGCGTCTGAACCGAACGCCGGCACGCCATCCGGAAACGCCTTTTGCATGGACTTGGACACGCGGCCCATGTCTTCCTTCGGCACGCCGTAGACGACGTCCAGCGGATCGACCACGTTGCCCTTGGTCTTCGACATCTTCTGACCGTGCTCATCACGCACGAGCGAGTGCAGGTAGATGGTGTGGAAGGGCGGCTTGCCCATGAAGTGGATGCCAAACATCATCATGCGCGCGACCCAGAAGAAGATGATGTCGCCGGCCGTCTCCATGACACTATTGGGATAAAAGGTCTCTAGATCTGCCGTTTTATCAGGCCAGCCCAGTGTAGAGAACGGCCACAGACCGCTCGAAAACCAGGTATCGAGCACGTCTGGATCCTGAACGAGCTCGGTCGCGTTGCACTTGGGGCAATGCGTAGGCGTTTCACGCGCGACATAAGGCGTAGCACCAGTTGAGATGGTGATGTCCGCACCCTTCACGGTCACATGCGGATCACACTTGGCGCAGTAGTAGGCGGGAATCTGATGGCCCCACCACAGCTGCCGCGAGATGCACCAGTCTTGGATGTTGGTCATCCAGTGTTCGTAGGTTTTGGTCCAGAACTCTGGGATGATCTTGGTCTGCCCCGTGCGCACCGCTTCCCATGCTGGCTCGGCGAGCGGCTTGGTCTTCACGTACCACTGTGGCGACAAACGTGGCTCCACCACCGTTTCGCAGCGATCACAGGTGGCAATGCTGAGCGTGTGATCTTCAATCTTCTCGAGCAGCCCTTTTTCTTCGAACGCTTTGACCAACGCTTTACGCGCTTGAAAGCGGTCGAGCCCGTGGAACTGCGATCCCGGCAGGTTCACTTTGCCGTAGACGTCGAAGATGTTGATCATCGGCAAGTTGTGACGCTTGCTGGTGGCGAAGTCGTTGAAGTCATGTGCAGGCGTGACCTTCACCGCGCCTGTTCCGAATTTTGGATCGACGAGCACGTCGTCCGTGATCACAGGAATATCGCGTCCCGTGAAGGGAAGATCGAGTCTCTTGCCGTGCAGATCTTGGTAGCGCGGATCCGTAGAGTTCACGGCCACCGCAGTATCGCCAAGCATGGTCTCAGGCCGGGTGGTGGCGACGATCAGGAAGCGGCCGTCTTCGCCCTTCACTGGATAGCGCAAGTGCCACATGGAGCCCTTCTTTGGCTCGCCATGGTCCACTTCTAGGTCAGAGAGCGCGGTGAGGCAGCTCGGGCACCAATTGATCAGGCGCTCGTCGCGGTAGATCAACCCTTCTTCGTGGAGGCGCACGAACACTTCACGCACCGAGCGGTTGAGCTTGGGGCTCATGGTGAAGTTGTTGCGCGTCCAATCGCACGAGCTACCGAGCACCTTCACTTGCTCTTCAATGCGTGAGCCGTACTTCTCTTTCCACTGCCACACGCGCTCGAGGAACTTCTCGCGGCCAATGACGTGACGGCTGGTGCCCTCTTTTTTGAGCTCTTTTTCCACCACCATCTGCGTGGCGATGCCGGCGTGATCCGTGCCTGGCAGCCAAAGCGTGTTGTCGCCTTTCATGCGGTGCCAACGGATCATCAAATCTTCTACGGTGCTGGTGAGCGCGTGCCCCATGTGCAAGCTGCCGGTGACGTTTGGCGGCGGCATGACAATGGTGAAGGATTTCTTTTGTTTGGCGGCGGCGTCGGTCTTCGCTGTGAAGATGCCTGCTTGCTGCCAAATTGGGTACCACTTCGCTTCGACTTCTTTTGGCTCATAGGCCTTCGGTAGATCTTGCATGAGAGGGCGGCAGTCTGCGACGGCGCGCCCAGAACAGCAAGACCAGAGCGGTGCCAGGCACCATTTCCTAGGCGCGACAAGCCAAAGTGGAACCGAAAGGGGGGGCGTGCTACCCATCAGGCCACATGAATCAGTCATCGCTAGTGCGGGCGCGGGGCTCCGGCGCGTTCAGCTCACGCGACTATATTAGACGGCGTTTTCGCGACATTCCTACGCGGCTCAACGAGAACGGCGTGGATCAATTTGGTTTTGATCCGGAGTTCGCCTCGAACGTCGCCCCGTACATGGGCTGGGTTTACGAGAACTACTTTCGGGTCGAACAACATGGCGTCGACAACGTACCGGACGGCCGCTGCTTACTGATTGGTAATCACTCGGGGCAGCTCCCTTTCGACGCCATGATGATCACCATGGCCATCTTCCTCGAGCGCAGCAAACCCCGGGTACCGCGGGCCATGATTGAGAAATTCGTCACCGACCTGCCCTTTGTTTCCTATTTCATGGAGCGCTGCGGCCAGCTCATTGGCACACCAGACAACTGCCGCCGCGTGCTGGAATCAGAAGAAGCGATCTTGGTGTTCCCCGAAGGCGTGCGCGGCATCAACAAGCTCTTTCACGAACGCTACCAATTGAAGAATTTTGGCCTCGGATTCATGCGCCTGGCGCTCGAAACGAACACGCCCATCGTTCCCATTGGTGTCATTGGCGCGGAAGAACAAGCCCCGGCACTCGCCAACCTGCGCAAGATCGGCAAATTCTTTGGGCTGCCGGCGCTGCCGATTACGCCGCAAATGCTGCTCGGGCCACTCGGCGTCTTGCCACTACCCACCAAATACCGAATCTACTTTGGCGAACCGATGCACTTCAAAGGCGACCCGAATGACGAAGATTCGGAGATCGAGCTCAAAGTGCACAAGGTCAAAGACGCGGTCAAACAACTGCTCGAGCGCGGCCTCCACGAGCGCAAGAACATCTTCTGGTGATGTGAACTGATCATGGCGCACGAGTCTCAATCACCCCTCATTATGACCGGCATTGCAGGCAACCTTGGTCGCCTAGTGATGTCGCGCCTGCATCGTCACCACAAAATCATTGGCATCGATCGCCGGCCGCTCTCGCAAACGCCGCCGGGCGTGCACCATGAGCAAATCGATTTGCGCCGTAAGAAAGCGCAGGACGTGTTCCGTCGCACCAAGCCTTACGGTGTGGTGCACATGGGCATCATGCATGACCCGCGCATGAGCGACAAAGAGCACTACACCTGGAACGTGGTGGGCACTGAGACCTTGCTCGACTACTGCGCGCAGTACGGCGTCAAAAAGCTGGTCATGCTGTCGAGCGCCAATAACTACGGGCCCATGGCTGGATCCTCGGCGTATCTTGATGAAGACACGCCGCTGCTCGGCGCCTTCGCCTTTCCCGGCATTCGTGACCTCGTCGCCGTGGACCGTGCGGTCAGCTCGTTCTTTTGGAAACATCCGCAAATTGAAACGGTGATTTTGCGCCCGGTGCACATCGCCGGCGCACGGCTCAAGAACGCGCCCTCTAACTACCTTCGCCTCAAGGCCATCCCGCGTTTGCTCGGCTTCGATCCCCTGGTGCAACTGGTGCACGAGCTGGATGTAGTCGATGCAATCGCGCATGCGCTCAAACCGGGCGTGCGCGGCATCTTCAATATCGTTGGGCCGCCGGCCATCCCGCTGTCCAAGCTTTTGTACCAACTCGGTAAGCCGCTGGTGCCGGTGCCGCATCCAATCGCAAAGCCACTTTGGCAGACGTTCTACAATCTGCGCCTCTCGAGCTTCCCTGCGCCCGAATGGGACTTTTTGCGCTACGAGCTGCTCGTTGACGGCGAGCGCGCCAAAAAAGATTTGGGCTACGAACCTCGCCGGTCCACACGCGATATCATCAATTTGTTCCGCCCAGCCGAACAAATGGATCCAGAGTTCACACCATCAACAGCGCTCGGCGCGCTGACGGCGCTCACCAAAAACGTGCGCCGCAGA
>JBIKMD010000265.1:0-6241 GCA_044359465.1 Myxococcota bacterium | reverse complement strand
TGGCACCAAATTTGGCGTGGTGGACGAGCCTCTGATCGAGCGCGGAGGACAGCCTGCGCTGCGACTGCCGAGTGGAGAGCCGAGCCCAGCCGCGATGGGTCAGCAAATCGTGGTCTGGCGAGAGAAGCAAGACGCTGCGCCAGCACGGACGCCCCGTTTCTGTCTCCCAGATGCGAACGGTCATGTCATCGCCGCCCGAAACGACACGTTCGCCTCGTTCAGAGAAGACGGCTTGGTTCACATCGCCGCGATGTCCGCGCAGTTTGCGAACACCGTTTGCACTCCAGATGCGAACGCTGCGGTCGCTGCTCGACGACACGATGCGATGACCGCTCTCGTCGAAGTGACATTTGAAGCCACGTGCATCGTGTTCATAGAGGATCCGTGACTGGCCGGTGTGCAGATCCCACAAACGCACGCTACGGTCGAACCCAGTGCTTACGAGGGAGTGCGCATCTGGCGCAAAGTCGATTCCCGCTACGCCTGAGGTGTGGCCGGAAAGCTCGCGAACGACAGATCCATCACGCACGTTTAGGATGCGAATGACGCGGTCTTGGTAGCTGCTCGACGCGAGGACGCTCCCATCCTTCGAGAACGCAATGCAGCGGCATTCGCTCGCGTGTGCACGAATCTGAAGGACGAGCCTGCTCGCGGCGATGTCGTAGAGACGAACGAAGCCATCGCCGTTTGCTGTTGCCAGCAGCGTTTCATCTGGGCTGAAGCGCACGAAGAGCACGCGGTCACTTCCTGCGCGAAAACTGCTGATCTCACGCCCCGTTGCGACGTCCCAAATCCGGCTCGACCCATCCCAACCTCCGGATGCGATGCGGGACCCGGCGCGGTCGAAGATCACGCTAGAGACCGCTGCTGTGTGGCCAACGAGCACGCGCTCGCAATCGCCCGTGTGCGAGCTCCACAAACGCACCGACCAATCGGTTGCACCACTCGCCACCATGGTTCCCAGCGGATTGAACGCAACGCTCTCCACGCCTCCTTGGTGCACCCCGGCGCTTTCTTGCGCTGTGAGCCGTGAGAGCCGCCAAACGTGCAGGCTGCTTTCGCTCACGGTCGCCGCGCGCTCCCCGGTCGGATCGAAAGCCACGCCAAAGACCGTGCCGTGCCCGGATGCGCTTCCCACCGGACTGGCCACGCGGCCTGAATCGATTCCCGCAATGTCGAAGAAGCGTGTCGTTTGGTCTGCGCCAGTTGACGCGAGCCGGTCGCCAAACGCGCGCACTTTGCTCACAGCGTTCGCGTGGGCCGACAGTGCGCTTCGCTCGGCGCCAGTGGAACGGTCGTAGAACTGCAGCAGGCCGTCAGTGGTGCCGACACAAAGCGTCTCACCGCTAGACGACCAATCGACGGCGCGTGGTACCGCACCATCCCGTGTCTCGATCACGCGAATGCACACATTGAGGCGCGCATCCCACACGCGGACGGTGCCGTCGGCACTAGCAGAGGCCAAAAGACCATGTACGCGGCTGAACGCCAACGCCGCCACCCCAGCGCGATGATCCGTGAGCGTGGCGCGCAGCTCACCCGAGGTCGCATCCCAAAGTCGAATGGTGTCATCCGCCGAGCCAGAGGCAAGTAAGCGGCCCGCGGCGTCGAACGCGACAGCTGTTACCATTGCCGCATGTCCAACGAGCATGCGCGGCGCGCCTGATGGTAGGTCCCAGAGCGCGACCTGACCTGACCAAGCCCCGCTCGCGAGCGCTCGTCCGCTCTCTGCGAGGGCAAGCGTGATGACGTTGGCGTCATGGCCGCGAAGCACCCGCACGCTCGTGGTCTCTGAATCGACGAGATAGACCGAGGTATCGAGCGACGCGACCGCAATCGTGTTGCCGCTCGGCGCATAGGCGACTTCGTAGAGCACGGCGCCAAAGCGTTTTTCGAACAGCAGCGCGCTTTGCGACAACGTCCACCAAAGTGAGCGCGCGAGGTTGGTGTCGTCGGTTTCAAGTGAGCTGCGCACGAGCGCGCGCGCCTGAACATAGTCTCCGCGGAGCAGCGCCGACCGTGCACTCTCGGCCTGTTCCGTTGCGCGTTTTTGTTTGGCTTCGCTCTCCTGCTCACGCTGCGCCCTTACGCCGGCGTTGATAAAGTCGACGATGTGGGGCGGGAGCTTGGATCCCCGGTTCAGCAAGCGTTCGCCTTCACGAAGCCCTTCGCCTTGCCAGACTTCGTTGGACCTGCGGCCGCGCTTGTCCCAAAGGGTTGCCGCTTGTTCTATTTCTTGCGTGAAGGCGAGCTCTTCGGTGCTCTCATCGATCCAGCGTGCGAGTCGTCGCCAGGAACGCACGAGCGATTCGTGCGCCAGCTCGACGTCTGCTTCATCTGCCACGTCTCTTGCTTGCCTGAGCGAAAGCAAACGCGCGCCGATCAGTCGTTGCAGCACGGAGGCGGAGTCTTCAGCGAGACCCGCCAACAAGCGTTTGCGTCCAACCACTCTGCGCGTGCGTTGCGGCGTCACTAGGCGCAGCAAGAGCGCGCGCGCCAAATCGAGCTCCGTGGGCGACCAGCCGACCATCACTTCGTCCGCGTGGCTCGCGAGCGCACCTGCCACACCGCCTAGAGCCAAGTACGCAGCGCGTGGGATGACACCGTGTTCGTGATCGCGGCGCTCCCAAAGTACGCCGAGTGCGAACTGTAGAAGCGGCAGCGCTGCCGGTTCGCCTCGTACTTCCGCGATGATCGCATCCTGCAGCTGCGTGTCCTCGAGGGTGTAGCCCACGGACATGAGCGGACGCGAAACGATCTCTCGCATGGCTTCTTCGCCTGGGGTCTGCAGAACGAAGACTCGGCTCAGCGCATCGCGAACGCGTGGACCTCCCGCGAGTCGGCCAAGAAAGTCGTCGCGCACGGTAAGCACCACGCGCACCGGGCCCTGAATGTCATCAGCGGCCGTGCAGATGGCCTCTATGAATGCCGAACGCACTTGCTCATCCTCGACCAAGGTGACCACCTCTTCGAGTTGGTCGACGACGAGCAGCACGTTCTGTCCGAGCTTCTGCGCGAGTTTCCACAGGTACAACGCGAGGCGTTGCGGTGAGGCTGCGAGCTCTTTGGCGAGTATGCTCGTAGCAAGCGGATCGCTTGATTCAGACTCCGTTGACACGCCGTCTCTCGCGGCGTCGCCCATGAAGGTCGTATCGTGCTGTTCGCTCCGAATGGTACGCCGTTCCGTCGTGGCCTGTGCATCGGTGCCAAGTGCGGGTAGACGCTGCGCTAAGGTTTCGAACGGGCGGGAGCCGGGGCGCAAACTGACCACGCGCCAAGCAGCTCGCTCACGCATGCGAGGGACGAGGCCCGCTTGAACGAATGAGCTTTTGCCGGCCCCTGACACGCCTACCACCGCGAGCAACGGTGTCTCGCGCAGACGTTCCACCGCCAAAGACACTTCCGCCTCGCGCCCAAAAAAGACATCGGAGTGGCGTTCGGAAAATGCGAGTAGACCGCGGAAGGGATTGGTATCACGCGCGCTCGATCGGCGTTGACCCGACAATGTCTCGGCAACCACTGCGGCGATCGTACGTGCGCTCGGACGGCGTGTTGGATTCTTGTCCAGGCAGCTCGCAATGAGATCGACAAACGCGCGAGGCATGACCTCTGGATGACTGGGATCACCACGCAAACGCTCGGTATCACTGCCGCTCGCTAACTCGGGTAGCGGCAAAGTCGACAGCACGGCGTCTGTGATCGCGTTCAGTGTGTTCGACGCGAACGGCTTTCTTCCGCTCGCCACCTCGTGGGCGATAATTCCTAGCGCCCAAATGTCGGCGGCTGGGGTGGGCGCTTGTTTGGACCACAGCTCTGGCGCGACGTAAGCGGGCGTGCCCCAGACGTCCGATGCGGGGTCTGAATCGTTCGAGACTGCTGTGCCAACACTGCGTGGCTCTGCGTTTTGCACTCTACGGCTGAGCCCAAAGTCGAGCACGCGCAAACGGCCGTCTCGCGGAATCATCACGTTTTCTGGCTTCAAATCGAGGTGGAGCACTTGGTGCCGGTGTGCCTCGTCGAGCGCCTCTGCAATGCTTTGGACTACGCGCATCGCCTCTTTGACGGAGAGCGAACCCTCCTCTAGGCGCTCGCGTAGTGTTTGTCCTTCCAGATACTCGAGCGCCACATAAGGTTGGTCTTGGTAGGCGCCCACGCCGTGTATGGCGACGATGTTCGGATGATTGAAGCTCGCTGTCATGCGGGCCTCTTCCAAAAAGCGCGCCTTGCCGTCGTCCGTATTGAGGCGTTCTTTGCTGATGATCTTGAGAGCGACGAGCCTTCCAAGCACGAGGTCGCGCGCAAGATAGACTTCATCCATTCCGCCGCGCCCGAGGATGCGCATGATCTGGTAGTTGTCAACTCGCTCGCGCAACACGCAATTTTGAGTGTAACCTTTATTTATGCGTATTTCTCTTATTCCCTCGCCCTATGCGATCGAGGTGTGGTGGCATGCGGGTGGGACAGGGCCGCGCGCACTTTTGGACGCAGGGCTAGAACGGCTGCTGAAAGACGATGGCCACGACGTTGCCTGCGTAGAGCGCCAAGCGTTGGGCGCGCCCACGCGCGACGCGCTGCTGACGGCGCACTTAGGTGAAACGGCCTTGCTGGTTCGAATGGCAGCACAAGATCACCGTCTGCCGATCGTGCTCGGAGGCGATTGCCTCGTCGCCATTGCAGTGCTTGCCGCGGCGCAGTCACGAACCGCTGTGGCGTACTTCGACGCGCATGGTGACTTCAATGATGAGGAAATCTCTCCGTCGGGCTATTTGCCAGGCATGCCGTTAGCAGCGGTCAGCGGCCGCAGTCTCAGCAGCGTAACCACTGGTGTTGGTCTCACGCGTTTCGTGGACGCATCGGACATCACCTTGTTGGGCGTACGGGATCTCGATCCAAAAGAACGCGCTGTGCTGGACGGGCTTCCCGTGAAGCAATTGCAACCGAGCGTCGTAGGCGCATTCAACCCAGCAGCGCTTCCAACCTATTTGCATGTTGACCTCGACGTGCTCGATCCCAGTGTAGCGCCTGCAGTGACGCATCCGGCACCGGGAGGTCTAGGCGTTGAGACTGTGATCACTGCCGCTAGGAAGATCGCGACGCTCGCGTTCATGAGCGTGACGACGCTCGTCGGCGATCGTGATCCAGACAAGCGTACCACTGAGGCCGCGATGACGTTGATTCGCGGAGTGCTTCGCTCGCCAGCGCGCGCTTAAGATTTGTGAATCAGGCGCATTTGAGCGAGATCGATTGTATGGCATTTCGGCCCCTCAATCTGACGCGCCCCTTCGATGTGTCGCTGTCGACGCAAGCGTCGCAGAACGTGACGATACGCGGACTGTTTCTTTCTGAGTACGTGAGCGATCTGCGCGAGCTCGGCGTGGAGTGGCCGACGCGCATCGTACCTTTCAAGACCTATCCCGCGACCGAAGTCGTCAACCTGGTGTCGAAGTTAGCTGAGCTCAAGTACAAGCACTATCCGGTCCGTCAGGCGTGGCACGATATTGCCGCCTGTCAGTATCCGGTGCTGCGTGAGAGCCTAGTGGGCCGGGTGATCTTCGGCACGCTCGGTGACAATATTCCCTCCGTCATGAAGGTGGCGAACAAAGGCTACAGCGTGGCGTCCCCAGAGCTCGGGCCGGTGCGAACTTTGGAGATCGAGGCGAAGCGGGTCGTCGTTGAGTTCGAGCGTCAAAGCATGCCGATTGAAGGTTGGCACTCGGGCGTCTTTGCTGGTGCTATCGTTGCCATGAAACACGAGCCAACGACGCTCGCGGTTGATCTGCGAGACGAGTTCAACGGCAAGCTCGAGGTGTGCTGGCAATGACCAGCTGCATGGTTGGAACGCAAACGCCCTAGCACGGCCCTTCCGATCGCCGAGTCCCTCGAGGTCGACGCGGTCTCGTTGACATCGCCTTCGGGGGAGGCCGTGCGCATCGTCGACGAGGGGGCGGGCGCATTCAGTCTCGTTTTTGAAAAGAAGGCCTGGTTCTACGGGCTTGGTGCGGTGGATGAAAAGCCCGATCGTCGGCGGACCATTTCGTATGGTGACCGTCGACACGCAGCTCTATCGCTTGAAGGCTTTTGGCGCGAAGACGCTCGAACGCTCACGCGCACAACTGATGCCATGTTGCTGACCTGCGAAGGCGCCATGTGTGCGGCGCATGCGCTGACGGGCCCAATCTTCATTGATGTGTATGCAGGTCAGAGCGGAGTGGAACGCCACGTGCATCTGCTGCTCGATGAT
>JBIKMD010000264.1:0-6245 GCA_044359465.1 Myxococcota bacterium | reverse complement strand
CAAGCGGCACTTGCTCTCGGGCACCTTCGACAAAGATCGTCCGATCATCGTGCCTTCGCGCGAAGACAAGCGCTACCGCACATGGAAAGTCATTCACGAGCCGTTCGTCAACGCCGTCATCATTTATATGATGGACGTGTCTGGCTCGATGGGTGACGAGCAAAAAGAGCTCGTGCGCATTGAATCGTTCTGGCTGGATGCGTGGTTGCGCCGGCACTACAAGGGCCTCGAAACCCGCTTCATCATTCACGATGCAGTCGCAAAAGAAGTGGATCGCGAGACCTTCTTCCACACGCGTGAATCGGGTGGCACCATGATCTCGAGCGCATACAAGCTGTGCGCAGAGATCATCGAGCAGCACTATCCGCCGCAGCAATGGAACATCTATCCGTTCCACTTCAGCGACGGTGACAACTGGAGCGCGGACGACACCAAGGTATGCTTGGACATCTTGAAAAAACGCGTGCTGCCATTCGTCAATATGTTCGGTTATGGCCAAGTGGAGAGCCCGTACGGCTCAGGTCAGTTCATCAAAGACATTCGCGAAACACTCGGCAGCGAAGAGGCCGTAGTCACGAGCGAAATCAAAGACAAAGAATCCATCTACAGCTCGATCAAAGATTTCTTAGGTAAAGGTAAATAACGATGTCGCTCACTCCCGACCTCGTCGAGCTCCGCGAGCAAATCAAAGCGTACGCCATTGGCTACGGCCTCGACTTCTTCGAAACGGTGTTCGAGCTCGTCGACTTCGAGCAAATGAACATGGTCGCAGCGTACGGCGGATTCCCCAACCGCTATCCGCACTGGAAATTTGGCATGGAGTACGAACAGCTCAGCAAGAGCTACGAGTACGGCCTGCACAAAATTTACGAGCTCGTGATCAACAACGACCCAAGCTACGCGTACCTGCTCGAAGGCAACGCCTACGTCGACCAGAAATTGGTCATGGCGCATGTGTATGGCCACGTCGATTTCTTCAAGAACAATTTCATGTTTGCGCACACCAATCGCCGCATGATCGACGAAATGGCGAACCATGGCACGCGCTCGCGGCGTCACATTGAAAAGTACGGTCATGACCGCGTCGAGAACTTCATCGACATGTGTTTGTCGATCGATAATTTGATCGACTATCAATCGCCGTACATTCAAAGGCGGCCGCGGCCCGGTGCACCGAAAGACGACGTCATTCAACACGACGTGCCCAAGCTCAAGGTGATGAAGCCGTACATGCAGGACTTCATCAATCCAAAAGACTTCCTCGAGTCGCAAAAGAAGAAGCTCGACGAGCAAAAAAAGCTCGAAAAGCGCTTTCCCGAGCACAAGGAACGCGACGTCATGCTGTTCTTGCTCGAGCACGCGCCGCTCGAAGCGTGGGAGCAAGACTCGGTCGCCATGCTACGCGAGGAAGCCTACTATTTTGCGCCGCAAGGCCAGACCAAGATCATGAATGAAGGTTGGGCCTCGTTCTGGCATTCGACGATCATGACGCAAAAGGCACTCAGTGCGTCCGAGTTCATCGACTACGCCGACCACCATGCTGGCACGATGGCAGTGCAACCCGGAAAGCTCAATCCGTACAAGCTGGGCCTGGAGCTCTGGCGCGACATCGAAGACCGCTGGAACCGCGGCCGCTTTGGTAAAGAGTACGACGAGTGTGACGATTACGCGCAGCGCAAGCACTGGGACAAACAGCTTGGGCTCGGCCGTAAGAAGATTTTCGAAGTGCGCAAGCACTACAACGACGTGACGTTCATCGACGAGTTTCTCACCATGGATTTCGTACGTGAGAACAAGATGTTCGTTTACATGTTCAACCGCAAATCGCAGAACTGGGAGATCACGGATCGTGACTTCCGGCGTGTAAAGCAAAAGCTGCTCGATAATTTGACCAATTTTGGCCAGCCGATCATCCGTGTGGTCGACGGGAACTTCCATAACCGCAGCGAGCTCTTGCTGGAGCACGAGCACGACGGCGTCGATTTACGCATGGACTACGCGCGAGAAGTGTTGCGAAACGTCTACAACTTCTGGAAACGACCCGTGGGAGTTGCTACGCGCATTGATGATCGCGGCGTCATTCTGCGCTTCGACGGCACAGACTTCGACGAGCAAAAATACGAGAAACTGTAATCATGGCGAAGAACGACCCACTGCTCGATGAGATTTTAGGCACTGATACCAAGCAGTCGAGTGTCGACTTCGATCCTGCCACGCTCAAGAAGATCATGGAGATGAACCCAGAGATGCTCGGCAACCGCTCGCCGGAGCAGTTCATCGCAGAGATGAAAGCGCGCCATGATGCGGCGCACCAGAAGAAAGCAGAGAAAGACAACGCACGTGAGGCTGTTGATGGCTCCGCTGGCTTCATGCTGCCAACGGACGTCGACCAACTGGCCATCGCGCTCGAGAAAAAATACCAGCTCGAAAAGAAAGAGCTCGAGGAAGAGATCAAGCGCCTCACTGAGCGTCAACGCAGCTTGAAGCCACGATACCGCGACGTGTTCATGGATAAGCTGCTCGAGATCGATCCGAATCTCGTCTCGCCGAAAACGGGTTTTGTGCTCAAAGACAAAAAATCCTGGCTCGACGAGCTCGGGTTTACCGTTGAGCTGTTCATTAGCCACGGACGCAAACGGAAATAGGCGCTGTCGGCGAGAGAAGTGCGTCAGCTTCACTGAGTTGCAAAAACCGCACACGCCGCGAGCCCTTTAGCTCAGGCCACGCGGATCCAATCAAAACAATGAGCGTCTTGGGCGCCAAAGCTTCGAACACTTGCACGATCAAGCGTGCTTGGGCCTCGAGAGAGAGTGGTGTGTCGTTTGAACGTAGCGCCAACGCATCGAGGCGCCCCCACAGCAGCGGTGCGAGACGTGGAAGCGTCGTGCTCAGCTCTAGGTCACGAGTCACGTCCGCAAAATCTTTCTGCAGCGTTTGATTCGACACGAAACGGGACTGCACGCGCAGCTGCTCGAACACCGAACGTGCAAGCACATCAGGCCACCCTAGGCACTCAGGGAGTAGCCGCACCGGAACAATGCGGGCATCGTAGCGCGAGATTTCGCAAAGTGCTGCCGGTGAAAAAACGCGGCTGAGCTGAGGGGAGTCGCTCGCCAGCCACTCCGCTATCTCGGAATCGCGCTCGTCATTCACGGTGATCGACGCGTCACTAAGGGGAACCTCGAGCTCAGGCACCACGATCGTGCCCAGCATGAAATCGCGAAGCTTGCGTACCGGGAACGGTGAGCGCCCGTGCGTCCCATGCCAAGCGAGCAGGGCGTGCGAGAGCAAATAGTCCGGTCCATCAAAAGGCGCGTACACCCAGCCTCGCCCTCGTACTGGTAAGGAGTGGTCGCCCGCGTACGGCCAGCGTTCGAAGCGCAGCAGCGGCGAAACAGGAATCGCAGCGCCCCAATCGATTAGCCTCGGCGTGCCGTCGTCTTCGAGCAGCACATTGTCTGCGCGAAGATCGAAGTAATAGAGCCCCGCTTGCCACACGGCATCGCACATCGCCTTCAAACGGGCTCCAAGATCGCGCATGGCGGCATCAGAAAGCGCACCCTGCGCAAACTCGCGTTCAAGCGAGCCGCGTTCGCATAGCTCGGTCGCGATGTAGCGCTCACCCTCGAGCGAGGCAGCGAACATGCGATTGGCGACACCCGGCACGCGCGCTTCGGCCCAGCGACGATGATGTGCTTCGAACGCCAACCTCAGTGACGCAGTAGGATGATTGAACGGCACTTTGAGGGCGACGGAACCACTCGGCGAGGCGGCTTTGTACACTGCGCCCTCGATGCCGTTGCCGAGCACTCGCTCGATCTCGTAGCCGCCCCAACGCGTACCGGGCGCGAGCGGGTAACGATGCACATCAGACATCACGCAACTCCAAGGCGGCCACGATAGTAGAGCGAACGCACGTCATGCAGTATAGCTCCCAAATGGATCTTTCCATCACCTCCGTCGTCGACGTCTTCCTACGTGCGGGAAACGCGGATACTTTTGCAGGCCGCACTGGCACTGCAAAGAAGGTCAGCGTGCCGGATGACAGCCGCTGGTATGTGCGTCCAGCCGATCGCCATATTGATGCCAAGGGACTGCAGGCTCTGACCAAAGAGCTCGTGAAACTGAAGCCTTGGGGACTCTCGCTGCGCTTTTGCTCTTCGCTCGGCAACTCAGACATCGCCTGTTTGCGTGAGCTCGACGAGCTCAAGGGCCTTGGGCTCAGCGGCACCCGCGTGGATGACGACGGACTCTTTTACATTCGCACGCTCAGCGAGCTCGAGCATCTCAACCTCAATTCGTTGCGTATTGGCGACGACTCACTGAAAGCCGTGGCAGCTTTCGCTCGATTGCAGCATCTGGAGCTAGATCACGCGCAGGCGACTTCTGCTGGCTACAGGGCCCTTGCCGTGCTCACGGGACTGAAGCGGCTTTCACTGAGCTACGCAACGATCGACGCTGCGGGTCTCAAAGCCCTGAGCGCATTGAAAGCGCTCACATCGCTGAGCCTCACCGCAACTAACATTGATGATGCATCGCTCGGCGCACTGGCCGCGCTCCCTGAGCTCACGCGCCTCAAGCTCCGCGAAACCAAGATCTCAGACAAAGGGCTAGAGGCAGCCGGACTCAAAGCGCTCGAACGTTTGGACGTTAGGCACACGCAAGTCACCGGAAAAGCCCTGGCCACTGCAGCGCCGAAGCTCGTGTCTCTCGCGGCCGATGGGAGCGCGCTCGACGATGCAGGGCTCGCTGCGATCAGCGCCGCTGCGACGCTCAAAAATCTCGACGCAGCGCTGACGAGAATCACCAGCGCAGGCATTGAATCACTCGCAGATTTCAAAGCGCTAGAGCGCCTGCAATTGCGGCAAATCGATGTGACCGACGCGGCTTTCTCCAAGCTCACAGTGCTCGACTCACTAGCCGTCCGCGATGCCCCGAAGCTCACCGGCGTCGGCCTTGGCGCCTGCAAAGGGCTGCGCGTCCTCATACTCGCGCGAGCCCCGGTCACGGATGAAGCGGCCGCCGTAATCGCTGCTCTACCAAAGCTCGAGCACCTTGAGCTCGAACGAACGCGCATCACGAACACCGGCGTAAAGTCCATCCAGAAAGCCACGAAGCTGCGAACGCTCTCGCTCTCGCAAAACGAGATCAGCGATGTGACCCCGCTCAAGGAACTGAGCGCACTCGAGCAGCTCGATCTCGGCGAGACCAAGGTAAGCGATGCCATCGCCGACAACTTCGCGGCGTGGCCGCTGCTGAGCAAGCTCGAGCTCGAAGCAACAGCCATTGGCGATAAGACACTCACCGGCATGAGCACGCTCAAGTCATTGCGCGACCTCGATATCCGTTCGACCAAGATCGCCAATTTTGCTCCGCTGAAGACCCTTCAGCTCAGCGGGCTAGACGTCTCGAATCTGCCGTTTACGGACGCGAGCTTGATCCTACTCAAAGACATGAAAGACCTTGCGGCGCTGCGTCTGCGCGACACCAAGGTCACAAAAGATGGCATCGCAAAGGCCACGCATCTTCGAACCGTAGACGAGGTCGTGCTCAGCGGCCGCAGGTTTCGTTCGGCGATTGCCGAGACGCACAAATTGTGAGCGACGAGCTTCCCAGCGTTTACCGCGACCGTTTCACGCCTCACCAGGTGCTCGGCGCTGGGGTTTCTGGTCGAGTCTACTTGGTGACTGACGGCCAAACTGGCAAGGAGGTTGCGCTCAAGATTCCCCTCGACTCCAGCGCGACACTACGTTTGGCACTTGCCGAAGAGCTCGACAACCGCTTGGCACTGCAAGGTCCGGGGGTTGCGCGCGTTTTCGCTTGGCGCCTCGATAATGCGCCGTTCATCACCATGGAAGTGCTCCGCGGCGGCACGCTGGGCACCTTACTCGCCGACACCAATCGTGTGTACGATCTCGAGCATGGCGTTGGCCTAGCCATGCAGTGGCTCAGTGTGGCCTCGCGCATGATCGCAGCGCACCGCTACACAATCGACTTCCACTACAACAACGCCTTGTTCGATGCGAAGCCGCGTTCGAGCGAACCGTGGCACGCGGTGTGGGCAGATCTCCAACTGTGTTTTCCAACCACGGGTTTCGGCTTCTATTCTCATTTTCCAACGCCGCTCATCGGCGTCGACAAACGCATGCCACTACGCGGACTGTATTGGGGCTTCAACGAACGCGACACCCAGCGGGTCGCCATCGAGTTAGTCCTGAGCCTGTGCGCGCACATGCGACCGAGGC
>JBIKMD010000263.1:0-6247 GCA_044359465.1 Myxococcota bacterium | reverse complement strand
GCCGCGTTCGTCATAGAGAAAGGCGTAGTACTGTTTGTCGCAGCGCATGACGGTGGTGACCAAAAAGTTCCCGCTGTAACTTGGCGCCGGCGAAAACGTGGGTGTGATGGAGCTGGGCGAAGGACGCGCAAAGGTTTGAACGCCCGCCGCATCAAAGTAGACGGCCTTGTAGGCGTCAAAGCGGCGGAGCGACTGCCCGCCCACGTTTCGACTCGCACCGAGCGCCACGGCCGCCACCACGCTGCCATCACCACGCAAAGCCACACGGGCGCTGCGATCCACTAGTGGCGCATCGAGGTTTGGCGTGAGCTCATCACAAATGATGGTTGAAATGGGGCGTTTGACGCCTTGGCGATCAGTAGGACACGCAACGAGAGACAAACTCAAAGAACAAAGAAGGATGCGAACCACACCTCATCTTACACGGCCGCGCGCCGCTTGGCCACCGCGCTCGCCAAAGTCTGAAGAGCGTCGACGGTGCTGCTCCAATCGATGCATGCGTCGGTAATACTTTGGCCGTAAATCTTCGGCTCATCTTGTCTGCCGGCCACTAAGTGGCTCTCAATCATGACGCCCATGATGGCACGCGATCCACTGGACACTTGCGCAGCTACCGAGTCACACACCTTGAGCTGATTCTCGTGCGCCTTGCCGCTGTTGCCGTGGCTGCAATCTACCATCAGGCGACCATCGAGGCCGTTCTTGCTCAGCAACGCAGCCGCCTCTTTGACGTGTTCAGCCGAATAATTCGGGCCCGTGCGTGCGCCGCGTAAGATCGCATGCGCCGAGTCATTTCCACGTGTGGCAACAATGGCCGAAATGCCCTGTTTGGTGACCGACAAAAAGTGGTGTTTGCCCTGCACGGCTTTAATCGCATCAGAAGCGATTTGAATGTTGCCGTCGGTCCCATTCTTGAAACCCACGGGCATAGACAGACCACTCGCGAGCTGGCGGTGCACTGGGCTCTCGGTCGTGCGAGCACCAATCGCGGCCCAAGCAACCAAGTCGGCAATGAATTGAGGCGTGATGGTATCGACGAACTCTGTAGCCGCCGGCACGCCCAGCTCCGCCAGATCGAGGAGCAGTTGCCGCGCCATGCGGAGCCCTTTGTTGATCGCGTAAGAACCGTCCAGGTTGGGGTCATTGATGAGCCCCTTCCACCCTACTGTCGTACGCGGTTTCTCGAAGTAAACACGCATGATCACACACAGCTCTTTGCTGTGTCTGGCGATTTCTTTCACGAGCTTCTCGCCGTACTCACGCGCTGCTTTCACGTCATGTACGGAGCAAGGCCCCACAATCACAAGCAAACGATCGTCTTTGCCGTGAATGATGGCATCACCTGCTTTGCGGGCGCTAGCCACCGTGGACGAGGCCGCTTCGGTCAGCGGAATTTCTTCCATTAGAATCGCAGGCGGCAGCAGCGGGTGCACGCCTTCAATGCGAAGGTCATCTGTTACGAACATGTACAGGTGTCGCTCGGAACGCCGCAGTGCTCCAGGATTTTAGCGGAGCTTCGCTACGCAGCCTCGGTGAGCGCGGCCACCAGCGCATCCAGAGACAAGGCATCCTCACGGCTGCGTGACAGGTAGAACGAATCGACGGCTTTGGCGCCTTCGGTCCAAACGCGCGCACTTTCTATTGAATACCCTGCAGCGAAAATCGTGCGCGTGAGATCGAAGAGTAGCCCCGGACGATCGGGCGCAAACACATCCACCACTTGGCCGAGTGCACTCACTTCGCCAAGCTGCACACGCACATTTGGAAGCAAGGCTTTGGCTCTGTGCGGCGACGAGCGCTCCGTTTGCCGCGCCATGTAGGCCTGAAGGCCTGCACGATCTGCCAGCGTCTTTCTTAGGGCTTGCGCGAACGCCTCTTCGCGTCCGGGCCTGCCGGGCTGAAGCAAAAAGCGATCGAGGGCCCAGCCATCACTCGAAGAAAAGAGATCCGCCGACGCAATCGAATACCGGTGCTCCGCACACACCCCGGCGACGACAGCCACCAAACCGGGACGATCCCGAGACACGACGTAGAGCGAATGCCATCCGTGCTGCGTTTCGCCAAAAAACAGATCACCGTCGCCCGTGCGTGCCTCGAGCAAACGTTTGGCTTCGCTCGCGCTGAACAACTCGCTCATCCGCGCTGGAACACCACTCTCGCGCGGCGGTTGCGGCACGTTCTGCAAGTGGTCACACGTGCGTTTGTACAGCTCCTCGAGCAGCGCGGCTTTCCACGGCGTCCAAAGCGTAGGGCCCGTGCCATGCGTATCGATGTAGCTCAGCACATAAAGACGCGTGAGCCGCGCTACGTTGCCCACGAGCTGCGCGAAGCTGGCAATCAGCTCCAGGTCAGAGAGGTCGCGCCGCTGCGACAACTTGGGCATGGTGAGATGCTCACGCACGAGCAACGAGGCATCTTCAATCTCGTCTGGCGTAGCGCCCAAACGCTGCATGGAGGACTGCACCAACTCGCCGCCAAAGATGGCATGGTCTCGGCCGCTGCGTTTGCCGGCGTCGTGAAACAACGCCCCCATAGCGAGCGAACGAAACGACGGCAACCCGCGCAGGGCCAAGACGAACGCTTCCGGACCCACCCCACGCCGCAAGGCATAGAGCAGCTCGAAGACCCGCAGCGAATGCACATCCACCGTGTGCACATGATAAAAATCGGCTTGCACCATGCCGCGCGTGCGTCCGAACTCGGGCAGGTAACGACCGAGCACGCCCGCGTAGAACATGTCTAAGAACGCACGATCGCCGTTTGGATGATCGACAATGCGCCAAAAGAGCGCCGCCGCTTCGGGATGCAAGCGCAGCGCATCGATGACCTCGGCCGATTGCAACAGCGCATCTAGCGCAGCGTCACCCACGGACAGCTTTTCTTCGAGCGCCACCAAGAAAATGCGCAAGACGTCGAGCGGCTTATGTATGAAATGTGATACATCATCCACCCCCAAACGATCGCCGTCACGCGCAAAGCCCTGCGTGACGCGCTTGAACCAGCGGCGTTTGGGCCTGAGCTCATCATGAATCCGCGTGAACACGCGGTGTTTGATGTCTATGACTTGTTGCGCATGGTTGTAGTGCCGACCGAGCAAACGCTCCACGGCATCACGCGGACTGCCTTGTTCGTACACTCGCTGCGCGAGCTCACGGTGCAGCTCAAAGGAAATTTGGTCCTGCCGGCGGCCGCTCGCTAGATGCAAAAACGCGCGGGTGCGCAAATAGAACGAGCGGGCGGCAATGAGCTGCGTGTGCTCGCGAGCTGTGAGCACGCGCAGATCGACGAGCTTCGCCAAATCACTCGCACCATAACGAAAGCCAGCAACCCACCCGATCTGATGAATATCGCGAAGGCCGCCTGGTCCGGTCTTCAAGTTGGGCTCGAGCACGAACACCAAACTCTCAGCGCGGCCGCGATCGGCAATTGGCTCGAGCAAACGCTCCACATACTGCGCCCCGCGCCGAGCGAATGCCTTGCGTGATTCCTTTTCGAGCGTCTCGAAGAGCGCCGCATCACCGCTGAGCAAACGCGCATCGAGATGCGACGTCAGCGCGGCCTCATCCCGATCAAAAAGTGCAAGTGTATCCGCCACCGTTCGCACACCGTGGCCAAGGTCGAGCTTCCCATCCCAAAGTGGGTACAGCAGTGCATCCGTATAGCGCGCAAGCAGCGCTAATTGCTCATCCGTCTGCGCAGCGTGGAGCACCACGAAGTCGACATCGCTCTTTGGGCTGCGCTCCCGCCGCGACAAGCCCCCCACCGCCACGAGCGCAAGCGGAAACGGTGACTCCCCCTCACCAAACGCCTGCGAACGCGCCAGCAGCTCCATGGCCACTAGATAATCGTCCATGGCGTCTGAGAGCCGCTCCGCAAGACGAATTCCCGACGCCCCCGCACGGAGCGCCTCTAGCGCCGTATTCTCACGCGCGTGCAGTGTGGCAAGTGGGCCGTTAATGGGGGTTCTCACAAAAGAGCCAAGCCATGAACCGCTCGTCCGTCACGCCTATGCACGCATCGTAGAAGACCGCAGGCTTGAGTGACGAAGGCACGCGGGCACCAGTGAACACGCTCCACTCGTCCGCAGGATCGCAGCTCAGCAGTGCGACCACTTCAAACGCGCGGTCATCGAGTGCGCCCGTCAGGCCCTGCGAGCTCACCGACACCTCGCACTGCGCGGGCTCACCGTTTGCACTCACAAACACATCAGACAACGCGGCGTCGGCCACCTCGCGTGCGCCACGTGCTGCCTCGTTCGCATCAAGAGCGCCGTTCGCTCGCAGATCCCACGACCGGCGCAGCCACTCAGTCCGCGGACTCTTTGGCACATGAATGGTGATGAGAATCGCAGCGCTGCCGCCACGTTCAGCTTGTACGAGCACATCACGTTCCATTTGGTACGCATGCGCCACGACCATAGCGATGAGCCAAGGAATCAGTGGTGACCGCCAAAGAGCTTGTACAACGCGCGGATGTCCTGCGGCGGTGGCGTCACTTCCTTGGGCGTAGGCTTCTCATCACGTGCAGCACGGCGTGCGATAGACGGTGGTGCATTGCCTGGGGGGGTCCAATTGCCGTCACCCTCAACGTCGATCCAAATCGGATTCGTGATGGCATAAGGATAGACCGGGCGTGTGAGCGTGGGCTGCAAGTTCCCAAGATCGGCGAACGTGATCCCGAGAGGCGCAGCAATACCTGCCACTGCATCTTTGAGCGTGAGTGGAACCTCTTCCCAGCCGGTCAAAATCGGGAACAAGGACGCCGACTCGCCCACCACTTCGGCCACAATGTACGAGTCCACAGGCAACACAAACGCGTCTTCAATCGTGTCGTCCACTACGTCACGCAGCGCATGCCGCCGCGCCGGCTCACCATTGATATAGAACGTCAGGTACTCGCTCTTGATCCAACTCGGACGCTGAACCCGCGCGCGCACATTCACCAGCATGGGCGCGCCCGTGCCGACAATATCCGAACCTATCGGCTGCTCATTCACGAACAATTCGACAAAGGGCCCTTGCGAGAGTGTAGCCTTCCTCGCCTTGATGCCACGCGTCACGTTGAGATCTTCAATTTCAAAAGGATCATCAGCGCCCACGTTCACATAGGTGCGCGGCCAGCCCGGTTCTTCATAGGTATTGCCGTGGCTGTCTGAGTCCGCCAGGCCGGTGAAGCGCAGACCGCGATTGAGGAGCTTGAACCAATCGTCCACAGCGCCAGGATAGGCAATCTCGCCGTTTCCATAACGCAAGATCGCACCCGGTACGACTGGCTCCGGGATCAAATACGGCGGCGGCGGTAACACCTCAGGTAAACGCACGGTGCGCAATAGATCCCAACGTTTGCCATTCATGATCTCGAGCGCATCAAATCCGAGCGACCAATTCTCGAACCTGGTCGCTTCGAGCGTGGAAGAGAAGGTGCTCCCCGCCTGCGGTTTGGGCCGGTCCATAGTGTCTGCGTCAACGCTGAGCTGCGAGAAGTAGCCAAGCAAGCTGTCACGCGGATGGTTGACCTGCACAATGGTTTCTTCGGGGCCGTACTTGCCAATCTTGCGCATGTCCGTGAAGATTTGCTCCGCGGTGCGGCCATACCACTCGAACGCGCCGCGGTTGGCCTGGGCCAGGTCGTAGCTGAGCGGATAGCCGTTGAAATGCCCGACTTCGAGCGTGGTCATTTCCAGACCAACGATTGGAAGCAACCACTGATCGAGATCTAACTCCGTCACATAGGGCGCGTAATCCGTGATGAAGTTGTGGTCCGTAGAAATGGCAAAATCGAGGCCCTCGCCGACGACGCCCACGACACGATCCCGCACGGAGATACCGCTGTCGATAGAGTTACCCGAATGCAAATGCATGTCGCCGCTGACATAACCCGTCGAGTTCACAACCTTCTTGAGAACTGCGAACACGCGCGTGATTTCGCCCGCCTTGAGCACCACATCACGCGTGTCGATTTCGTACTCGTTGCCGCGCGACACGAACAACTTATAGCTGCCGGGACGGACGAGCTCGCCCACCGTTCCATCCGGTGTCCAAAACTGCGCCTCAACATATGTGCGCGTTGCGGGATCTTCAGTGTCCGGAACTTGGTCGACGAAACGACGACGCTCACCACGCGCTAAGTTGTACAAGAACGTACGCGGATCGGGAGTCGCCGCACCCGTGAAGTCATGCGTCCCAAGCAAGATGACTTTGCAAGGTAGCCGGCGCCCTTGCTCGTCTTGGACTTGCACAGACAACGT
>JBIKMD010000261.1:0-6249 GCA_044359465.1 Myxococcota bacterium | reverse complement strand
AGTCTCGACCGATTGATGAAGCACAAACGAGACGAAGCCATCGAACATCGCTGAGAGGAAAACAATAATCGCCGCAGCTCCGACGATCCCGCTCACTGTGAGTAGTGTGCGACGCTTACGCCGCCCAAGGTTTCTGAGTGCAAGCTGAAGGATCACGTCAGAGTGAAACTGCCAGAGAAGATAACAGTATGCTAACAAGCGTGGATGCTGAAGCTGTACGAAAAGATGTTGGCCTTGCTGCCGCATTCGATCATTGCGGCAGAGCTCGCGCTCCTCGTGTGGCTCATCATGGAGCCAAAGCCCTGGAAGCTCGTACCCATGCTTCTGCTTCCGTACGTTTTGCCCCTCGTTTTGTTTAGAGTGACCAACGCCTTCTTGCCGCTCAAAGACGGCGCGCACTATTACAATCCGGCTCAGGCGTCGCCTTGGGTGATGTCTTTCTACCTGCAGGCTTTGTACGGCGCGTTTCCGCAGCTCGAGCGCAACTTGATTGTGCTCGGCTTGTTCTCACCCTGGTTGCGCCTCTGGGGAAGCAAGGTCGGCACGAATGTTCTTTGGACCTCACACACCCAGATCTTGGATCGATCCGGCCTGGAGATTGGCGACAACGTCTTTTTTGGGCACATGTGTCTACTCACGCCGCATGTGACCGATCTGAGGCACGGAAAGTTATTGTTCTATTTCCGCAAGATCCACATCGGCCACAACGTATTCCTCGGCGGCGCTTGTCGCATTGGTCCGGGCGTGCGGATCGATGATGGCGTGGCGCTGCCTGCAGCGACAGATATTTTCATTGGCAAACACATCACCAAAGACACTTACAAAAAGACCTCCAGGGGTGCGCAGTGACACTCGGCAACTTTCGCTTCACGTCGAGGCAACTCACACGCGGCGTGCCTGTGCTTGGCGTACTGCCTTCGCTGGCCAAAGACCCCATGCAGTTTCTCACCGAGCTAGCCCACCACGCGGGCGACGTAGCTGAGACTCGCTTTTTCATGGGCAAGCCGGTGTTCGTAGTGACGGGGCCAGAGGCCATCGAGCAAGTTTTGGTGAGCAACCACAAGCTGTTCACGCGCCTCCCTTCTCCGCTCGAGCTCGTGCTCGGACAAGGACTGCTCACGACCGAAGGGGCCGTGTGGCAACGCCAAGCAATCCTTTGCAAAGACGCTTTTGCACTCAAGAATCTTGACCAATACGTGCCAACCATTTTGGAGCGCACGCACTTGTTCGAAGCACACTTTGCTAGCCACCTCGTTGGTCGGGATTTCTTCAACCTCTCTGACGAGCTGATGCGACTGACCTACGAGATCATCTCGCGCGCGTTGTTTAGCGATATCCCCAAAGCCAGTGACGCCATTGTTCAAGAGGCCGTGATCGAGCTGCTGCACTTCATCGAGTGGTACGGTTTTTTGCCATTCCCACTTCCTACGTGGCTACCGCTGCCAAAGTTGCTGCGCTATAAACAGCAGCTTCGCCGCGTGCACGCAGTGGCCGAGTCCCTCGTTGAAGACCACCTCAAAACGCCAGAGAAATACAACGACTTCTTGATGCACCTGATTCGCGCCAAGAACAGGGACACCGGCGAGCAGCTGTCGCGTCAGGAGATCCGGGATCAAGTGCTCACCTTCTTGCTCGTTGGGCATGAAACGACTGCGATCATGCTGTCTTGGACACTCGCCTTTTTGTTCACCCATCCAGAGGTATTGGCCAAAGTGGATGCGGAGCTAGCGAGCTTCGACCCGAGCCGCGTGACCCAGCTGAAGGAAGTGTTTCGACTCGAATACACGATGTCCGTGATCATGGAGTCCATGCGCCTTCGCTCGCCCACTTGGTCGATCAATCGCACGGCCGTCGCTGCCACTGAGCTTGCCGGGACAAAAATCCCCAAGGGCGCATTCATCATGATCCCGCAGTACGTGATTCATCGCACGAACAAGCTGTGGCCAGATTCGCTGATCTTCGATCCCGATCGCTTCAGTAAGCAGCGCCGCGGTACTTTGGTCAAAAATGCCTACTTGCCGTTTGGCCTTGGTCCACGCAGCTGCGTTGGCGAAGACTTCTCTCTACTTGAAGGCACCCTGATCCTGGCAATGTTGGTCAAGCGCTTTCGTTTCGAGATCGCGTCACACCCGGAGCTGACTGGCGTTCCACTCGTGACCTACCGGCCAAAGTTTGGCGTCTGGGCCCGCGTGCGCGACAGATCCGCCGCTACGACCTGACGCGAGAGTGCAAAAGTTTGGCGCAAGACATGCGCCACGAGAAGCGGATACCCAAACACAGGGCGCACCATGAACGCGCGGCGTTGCTCGCTCGTCATCAACGCTTTGACTTCTAGGTGCATGCCGAGCTGCATGTACCAAGGCAGCGACGGCGCCAGGTGGTGCATGAGATGACACGGCTGACCCCAAGGGCCGCCACCAACAAGGAAGCCCCAAAAACCGGGACCAAACGAGCGGGCGCCGTTTTTGAAGTGCGTTGGCATCAAATTGTGCTCTGTGGTCTCGCGCAAGCGATCGAGCACGAACGCCACCCAAGGCCCACCGAGCACGAGCACGAACGCTGCGAACCAAAAGCCGTAAAGCACGGTCATGGCTGCTGCAAATCCGAGCAAATTCGCAAACGACAGGAGCTCGCTGATGATTCGGCTGCGCGTGAACTTTTCACCTGCGTGAATCTTGTAGTCGTTGAACGGAAGAATGCCAGCAAGCGGCAACAGACACAGCAGGAAACGACGCGGCAACACGAAATTCGTGAACGCACCGTCTTCGCTCGTTCCAAAGCGCGAGTGATGAAACACGTGCCGAGATTTGTAAAATTCTGGGTCTGCGAAGAAGAGTCGGCACACGTTGTTGGCCATCGCACGCAAGCGTGGGCTCGTGTTCCCGCGAATGAGGCCGTTGTGGCCAGCGCCTTCGTGCAGGCTCATATTGGTGAGACCGTACATGAGCCAGCCGTGTACGAAGGAAACAACCAAGGCAGCGACCACCTTAGATGAGATCAGTGTGCCGAGTCCGAGTAGCGCAAAAGCGTTTGCTGCCAGCAAGGAGAAGAGCAGAAAAGTGCTGATGGCATTGTGAAGCGTCCGGTGCGTGTTGACCCAGTGCTCGCGGCGGCGGGCACTCTGGCGAATCGCCTCGAGCTGGGTGTTGGACAAGAACGGAAACGCGTCCACATGGTGAAGATCCATGAGCTGCGCTGCTTGAAGCTCTTCTCGGTAAGTCTTCATAGGCCGACAATCTTGCGCGCGAAGTTCTTGAGCACAGCCCGGATCATCTGGGTGAAATCAGCGTGAATCAGAAAGTAACGGGTATCGCCGCGACCGGGAATGGAATACGAGCGCTCGCGATCAGCACGGAGACCAAGCTTAGCGAAGTACGAGAGCTTCTCGGCCTTGCAGTGACCAAGAATGCCGATGAATCGAGTACGTCGCGTCACCCATAGGCCTGCCATAATGAGGAGCTTCTTGCCGGCCCCTTTTGTCTGCTGATCCGTCAGCACACGGCTCATCTCGATGTAGCCTGGTCCGAGCTCGGCGCAGATGCGCTCGAAGCCGGGGTTGTGCGCGGCAATTTCGAATGGCGTATCATTCAGGCGTAAGGTGCCAACGATGCGACCCTGCTTCTTTGCAATGAGGTGAAAGCCGTCTTGATCTGAATCGAGACGCTCTTCGACCGAGCGTTGGTAGGCGCCATTCAGGTAGGGCGCAATGCTCGCGTAACGCTCACGGCGAAAAGTCAGGAGCTCGCTGAGCGCCTGTGGGTCCATGTCTCGCCCGCGCATGGGTTCTGCAATCTCTACATCCGAAGTGAAACACGCGATCCAATGAATGAAGTCCAAGATGCGTTCACGTAACCACGTGGTGATCGAGGTCCTAGAAATCGCATCGTAGCGACGAAGAACAATGGGCTGTGTCGTGGACATCAAGGCACCACGCAGCGCTGGCTGACGCCGCTTTGAACATTGAGATATTCGCGCGCGATCGCTTCCAAGATCTCCCCGGTCAGAAGCAGGGTGGTCTCGAGCACACGAGCGATTGCGTTCCAGTCGTCTTCGTTTTGTGCGAGCTTGCTGATGATGTCACGCACTTCAACGGAATGATCTTCGTCAATTGTGGCGTGCTGCGCGAAGAAGGTCATTTGTCCATGCACGAGACCCATCTGCTTGGCGACGAGCCCCATGGTCTCGCCGATGAACGCGTACGAGTCCTCGGCCCAAAAGCTGTAGCCCAAACGCTGCAAGGGATTACCCGTGGTGGCAATGCGATAGAGGTAGCTCACGAACACTTCCGTCGCGGGGAGTGCCGCAGGCAAAGTGTCTACGGTGAAGTTCAAGCCGATGCTGCGCAGGTCGTGCAGCGCCATATGCTCGTGGCCAACTTCTTCGAGCGCGTGTTTGAAGCAATACTTCATGTACTGCATGTTCCGCGTGCTTGACTTGCCGAGGACCGTGCCGACGAGCGCCTGGTTCTTCGCGTTGTGCGATGCGTAGTGAAAAGTCTCGATCAAATACAGCGCATATAAACGACGATCGCTTGCACCTTCTCGGATCAGCCGCACCAAAGAGGAGCCATCCAAAACCTTTTTCCAAGTGTCGCGCATCAACGAGTCGAGACGAGCGATGCCCGGGGCTTGTTCAGCTTTAACCGCGACCAGTGATGACATGATGTCCTCCAACGAATGTGAGCTAGATTCGACTCGGTTATCGCTCGCGGGTAGCAACTGTTGCGGTCAGTGGGGGACATCGTGGTGCTCGTGCTCAGGCTCGCGGTTCGCACAATTGTCAGACAGCGGCGTCTGAGTGCGCTGGCTCTGACGTCTGTCGCATTGAGCGTCACCTTGATGATCGCGCTCCTTGGATTCGTGAATGGTTTAGAGAAGTTAGTAGTAGACACAGTGGTTCATCGAACGACTGGCGCGTTGCAGATCCACCGGCAGGGGTTTGTGCAAAACGTCCGCGGCTCGCCCTTTCGCTTCATGTTCCCCCTCACGGAGCAAACGCGAGCGATCGTCGAGAACACACCTGGGGTAAGCGCGGCAGCAGGAAGGATCGTGTTTGCTGCATCGCTCTCGCTCGGTGAGCAGAGTGTGCTCACCCCCATCATTGCTGTGGACCCATTGCGTGAGCCGCGTGTCTGCGCTGACGGCAAGCTCGGACTTGCTAGCGGGCGAGTGGTGGAACAAGGGGGGCTCGTTCTGTCGCCTGACCTGGCGCGGCGGTTCCTACAACCTGGTCCTCTCACAGCCTTAGCAGAAGACGCAGACGGCGTGCTGAACGCGCTCGACGTGAATCGCGTCGGCACGCTCACGGACATTCCCCTGTTGTTCACCAATAAGCGGCTCGCTTACATGGCACTCAGCGATGCCCAGTCATTACTTCGGGCAGACGACCGCGTCCTCGAGATCGCAGTTTCCGTGAACGACGAGGTGACGCAAGTGGCCGAGCGTTTGCGGACGCGACTTCCCGCAGGGTTCGAGGTCCATACGTGGATGGAGCTGAACCCCGGGCTGATGGCCAATTTGCGGCAGCGCCGCGGGATCTTCCAATTCATGACCCACGTCTTCCTTCTCCTCGCTCTGATTGGAGTGACCAACCTCATGCTGATGAGCGTCATTGGGCGCGAGCGCGAGATAGGAACAATGATGGCGCTTGGCGCTCGCCGGCGGCTCATCGCCCAGTTGTTCTTATGCGAAGCACTGTTGCTCGGACTTTGCGGCGGGTTGATCGGCGTCAGCAGTGGCGCAGCGATAGTGGCGTGGTTCTACGTGCACGGCTTCGTTGTCGACATCCCTGGTACGAGCGTGCCTTTTCGGATCTACCCTTCGGTGTCGGCTGCGGACTGCGCCTTACCGTTCGCGCTCGTTGTTGTGGGAGTCACTCTGGCGTCGTTGTACTCTGCGATCAAAGCCACACGCCTGGATCCGGTGACGGCACTCGCAAGCGCCGCATGACTCGACAGTCAATCATGGCCGCGGCGTGAAAAAGAACAGACGGCCTTCAGCTTTCAAATGTCCAGCGACGTACTCTGCATACTCGCCTTGCCCAAAAAAGATGTCAGTGCGCCCAGGTCCAACAATGGCGCCACCCGTATCTTGATTGAGCACGAAACGGTGAAAGCGTCGTGTTGTACCATTGGCCACAGGCAGCTCGAGAGACAGGAACGCCAGCGCGCCTTTTGGAAACAAACCAAGATCCGTCGCGATGCTACGCTCAGGCGTAACCGCTTTGCCGAGCGCGCCAAGTGGCAACCCG
>JBIKMD010000731.1:0-3650 GCA_044359465.1 Myxococcota bacterium | reverse complement strand
CCGGTGGGCACCTTTGATTCACTCAAGAGCCTCTACCGGCTCTGCGAAGCCAAACTCGTCCAGCGCGTGGCCGATCCTAGCTAAGTTCGCGCGTCAAGTTTTTGGCTTCCCTCCTGGATTGAGTCCAAGAACCTTGGCCCAGCGCCTTTCAGCACTGCGTGATCCTTGTTGATTCGCTCTGGGCGCAGCACTGACCCGCGTGTGATGCCAACGACAGCAGCAGAGAGAATGCCGAAGGGAAGGAGCGCGAACACGGCAGCCTCATTGATGTCTGCGCGGATCGCGAGCGCCACGATAACCAAGGAGCCCACGACCAAAAGCCAGGCGAGCTGAATGGCGTTTCGCCGTTGGTCGCGGTGCTCGGGACACAAGCCGAACGAGACGATCGCCTTCTTCCGCGCGAGCGCTGCCGCAATCACGTAGATCAGCGCATTGAGAAGCAAAAACAAATAGAACAGCGGAGGGTGCCAGTAGAGCGTTTTGGTCAACCGGTAGCCCTGTGTGTCGCCATTGCACTTCACGCACCTATCGGGGAGCTCAACCCTGAGCGGCGTCACCAAGGTGTCGGCGACCCTGGAGAGTGTGAAGTGTTCTGCGCGAACCCCGGGATCGATGTCAGCTTTTGGCGGCGCATAGGGGTCCAGCTCACGCATCCGCTGATCTCATCAAATAGTGGTGTCAGGTACCATTATTTTGTCGGTTGAGGCCGCCTAAGCACGCCTGGGCAAGTGGTGACGAAGCGGTTCGGGGTGAGTGAACGGCAAGGCTAGACGGTGTCCTCGAAATCGGCACGGGAACGGACGAACCGCCGAGAACGCCGAGGAAAACGGTTTGTTTGGAAAGACAAAGCCCATCAGAGCCCTTCGTACGCAGCGGGTCTGCGCCTGCGCGGTGGAGTTGTCGACGGTTTTTTTGGATTGTGCCCAACCTTGAGGACACGCCCTAAGGTTGCAGCAGGCGCGGGGCGATGGCCTAGCCTTGTTTGGCCCTAGGGCTTGGCTCGTTTCGAGTCTCACCAAGCGGTCTACCGGAGTGATGGTGTGGCTTCATTCGCGGGCCTCGCAATAGGCAGCTGCGGTGCTCCACGTTTTTTCACCCGCTCTCTCGCGCCTGTCTCTCGACCGCAGTGCGCAGACGCGCACTCGAACCGTTCAGCTCGAACTGCGCTCAATTTTTGTCTTTGTTTGAGTCCATCGTCTTCACGAGAACCCGCTTGCGCTACTTCGTGAACAGCAGAAGCTTCTGTGCCCGCGTGAGCTTTTTGATTTTTGCTTCGAGTCGGAGCGCAGTGGAGCGCCCGAGCACCTTTCGGCGCCACACCAACGCTACGGGGAGACGAGACCGCGTGTACTTTGCACCCTTGCCAGCGTTGTGTGCCGCCACGCGTGCCAAAACGTCGTTCGCTGTCCCGGTGTAGAGAGAACCATCCCCGCAACGAACCATGTAAACGAACCAAGCCATATATGACTATATATTGTCATTCGCGCGGCGACGGCTCGACTCGATGTGCACGAGGAGCGCCTGCACCGCAGCGGGCGTGATGCCTGAGATTCGAGAAGCCTGGCCGAGGTTGACCGGCTTGAAGCGAACCAGCTTCTCTTTGACCTCGCGGGACAGACCCGACAGTCCCGACGCATCGAATCCTGCGGGAATCTTGACCGCATCCAGACCAAAGAGGCGCTCGGCCTCGCTCTGTTCTCGTTCGCGATACCCTGTGTACTTGATGTTTGTCTCAACTGTCTCAGACCAGGCGTCGGGCATCTCCGGCAGTGTCCAATAGCGCCTGAGCGCACTCAGCGTGACCTCTGGTCGCTGCAACAACTCAGCGAGCGTGAGCGGATTCTTGACGGGGGATGTTCCCAGCTCAAGCATACGCGCATTGGTCTCCGCCGTTCCGGACAAGCGCACGCCCCCGAGCGCAGCCAACAGCGCCTGTTGTGCGGAATGTTTCACGTGAAACATTTTCCCCTGTTCGTCGGATACCAACCCAAGCCCGATGGCTCGCTGCGTCAAGCGGCTGTCGGCGTTGTCTTCGCGGAGCGCAAGGCGATGCTCGGCCCGTGAGGTCATCATTCTGTAGGGCTCCTCCGTACCTTTGGTGATGAGGTCATCCACCAACACACCCGCGTACGCTTCGTCGCGCGCCAGAACGAGTGGCTCGGCGCCTCTCACTCCAAGCACCGCATTCACACCCGCCAGCAAACCCTGCACGGCTGCTTCCTCGTAGCCGCTGGTGCCATTGATTTGCCCTGCCAAAAACAGCCCGCGAACCGCGCGCGTCTCAAGGTTCTGGTTCACTTGCGTCGGCGGCGCGAAGTCGTACTCAATGGCGTAGCCAGCACGCATGATTTCGACTTTCTCTAGGCCAGGAATCGTCCGCAGGAACTTCAGCTGCAGGTCGAACGGCAAACTCGTCGACAGCCCGTTCGGGTAGACCTCGACCGTGTCCAGCCCCTCGGGCTCCAGAAAGACGTGGTGCCGGTCCTTGTCCGCAAAGCGAACAACCTTGTCCTCAATAGAAGGACAATAGCGTGGCCCCACCCCGGTGATTTTTCCGGAGTACAAAGGCGAACGCGACAGCCCGCCCCGGATGACGTCATGCGTGGCGCTGCTCGTATAAGTGATGAAGCAGGACCGTTGCGCCAAAGCCGGCGCAGTCGAGCCCCAAGAGAACATGGGCGGAGGCGTATCCCCAGGCTGCTCCTCGAGCGCCTTCCAATCAATCGTGCGGCCGTTGAGTCTTGGCGTGGTACCCGTTTTCAAACGCCCGAGCTGAATACCGTGCCTGAGCAAAGAACCGGACAGGTTCATGGCGGGTGGGTCCCCTGCCCTCCCAGCGCTTTGCTGTTTGTCTCCAACATGCATGAGCCCGCGCAAGAACGTACCAGTCGTAATGACAACGGCGGAAGCTGCGATACGCTCGCCCATGGTGGTCTCGATTCCAACAACACGGCCGTCCTCTACAATGAGCTCGTCGACCATTGCCTGCTTCAAAAACACGTTGGGCGCGTTCTCGAGCCGCGCCTTCATGTACATCTTATAACGCTGCTTGTCGGCCTGGGCGCGTGTTGCTCGAACCGCTGGTCCTTTGGACAAATTGAGTCGGCGGAACTGGATACCAGTTTGGTCGATGGCTCGTCCCATCTCGCCGCCCATGGCATCAATCTCTTTGACGAGATGACCCTTCGCTACGCCGCCAATCGCAGGATTGCAGCTCATCAATCCAATCGTGTCCAAGTTCATGGTCACGACCAAAGTCGTTGCGCCCATCCGCGCGCTCGCAAGCGCAGCTTCGCAACCGGCATGTCCAGCGCCAATGACGATCACATCATATTTCATAACGTTCACTTCCCAATGACCTACTTACCAATGCAGAAGCGCCGGAAAATCTCGCGGTACACTTCTTCGCTCACATTTTCGCCAATCAGCTCTCCAAGCCTATGTATGGAAATCCCTACATCGACCAGGATCATTTCTTCGGATTTACCTACCGCCCCGAGCGCTCTCGTCAGCGCGTCGCTCGTTTCCCGGAGCAAACGCGCGTGCCTTTCTAGGGTCACGAGCGGCATGCCCTCCGCCCGTGAGCCGAGCAATTTTTCCGCAAGCGCGTCACGCAACGCGCCAATGCCCTCTCCGGTCCTAGCACTCAC
>JBIKMD010001067.1:0-2607 GCA_044359465.1 Myxococcota bacterium | reverse complement strand
GCGGAATGTCTGCCTGGTCGCACTTATTGCACACCCACAGGACCTCAGGCGCCTCACGTGCAAAGCCTGCCCAATCCGTATCCGCACTCACAACGCCAACCACGACATCCGCGCGCTGACCCGCCGACATCGCCCGGGCGACCCCGGCGCGTTCGATGAGGTCGTCCGTTTTACGAATCCCGGCAGTGTCGACCAATCTCACTGGCGCACCGCCTATCATCACCCGCTCTTCCACCGTGTCCCGCGTCGTGCCAGCGACTGGCGACACAATGGCCCGCTCGTAACCAAGCAGTGCATTCATGAGACTGCTTTTCCCGGCGTTTGGCGGACCGATCAGCGCCACGACGCCGCCCTCGCTGAGCAAACGGCCCGCTCGAAAGCCCACCAGCAACGCGTCAACAGCCCCCTGCGCCTCCCGCAACCTTGCTTCAACAAAGCCCTGGTTGAGCTCGCCTAAGTCCTCGCCGGGAAACTCGATTTCGGCGTTGAGCCTAGTGGCGGCGTCAACCAGCGGCGCACGAATCGCGGCGATACGCTCGGACAAGGCTCCGGCATATTGCCGCTGCGCCAAGCGGTGGGCCTGCTCGGTCTGCGCCGAGACGGCAGCTGCAATCGCCTCAGCCTTGGCCAGGTCGATACGCCCATTCTCGAAGGCCCGTAGGCTAAACTCGCCAGGCTCCGCCGCGCGGGCGCCCAGCTGCAAACACCGCTGCAAAATACGGCTCAACCCCACGTCCCCGCCGTGTGCTTGAAGCTCAGCCACCGCTTCACCCGTGAACGATCTTGGCGCCGTGAACTCCACGTACAGACCTTCGTCGAGTGGTTCGCCATCTTCTCCGCGGGCAGTCCGAAGCACCATGCGACGTTCGCCGGGGGCCTGATTCAGTCCCACCAGCACGCGGCCGATGCTATGCGCATTGGGTCCACTGATGCGTACGATGCCCACGCCACCCGCGCCGGAGGCGGTCGCGATCTGCGCAATGGTGTCGCGCGTTCCTCGGTTCATAAACGGGCCTGCATCATAAAGGGTCGGTCCTTTGCCCCACTCGCCTGCAAACAGGCAACGAAAAAGCGCCTGGCGCTCGACCGAACTAGACACCGCCTAAATTGAGTCTCCCAGATTCTCCGTTCGTTACCTTGACACTGAAAAGGCGCGACGATAACGCGACGCCGCTTTTAGCCGGAAGGGATACGTGTCGGTTTCTGCCGACCAATCATTGTCTCTGCCGCGCTTAGCGCAAGGAAGCGTTAGACCAATATGCGAACTACAAATTTCTGGATGACGGTGTGTTTGGCTCTTGTTGCGGCATGTACGCCGCTCACGCCAAACAAAGCAAAAGACAACAGCAAGTGCTTCACCAATGCGGACTGCACGAGCGGCTTCTGCGCAAAGGGCGTCTGCACGGCAAACGTCGATTGCTCGCAGGACGCCAATGCCTCTAACGCGCTTTGCCAAGACCGCGCCTGCACGGTGGACGCTGACTGTCCTTCGTCGAGCTACTACTGCGGCGCTGGCCTTTGCGTGTTTGGCGACAAGCCACCCTGCGTCACCAACGACGACTGCCCTGAGGCAAAACCAAACTGCCTCGATCAAGGTGGTGAATCAAACCTCTGCGTCGAGTGCCTCAGGGACTCGAACTGCAAAGAGGGCGCCTGCATTGAGTTCGCCTGTGTCGTGAGCGACGACGCCTGCACGACGAATGCAGACTGCAAAGACAACGCTGACGGCCTGCTCTTCTGTGAAAAGAAGTCCAAGGCGTGCGTTGAATGCCTTGCGAAGAAAGACTGCGCAGCCAAAGGTGCCACCTTCGACTGCCGCGACTTCAAGTGCTCGGAAGCCAACGTCGTTCAGGATTGTAATACGGCCGGTTGCCCACAGAAGAAGCTTCCGATCTGCGTCGCCTCCTCTGGCGCCTGCGTCGGCTGCACCAACGCGCCAGCCGGCGTCACCTGCCCCGCAGGCAAGATGTGCGACAGCACGCCTGCTTCGTCGACCTTCAACGAATGTGTGACCGATACGCAAATGGGCGCATGCAGCACGAACGCCGATTGTACTGCGAGCTTGCCACCCACCGCGCCAACCGGCTCTACGTTCTGGTGCGACCAAGGCACCATTGGTGTTCCGTCGGCCTGCAAAGAATGCCGTCTCAACCAAAACGACTGCGGCAACGGCTTCGCCTGCGCCACCCAAACCGGCGGCATTGAAGTGTGCGTGCCACAAGTGGCACCTGGCTGTAACTCCGCTGCTGATTGCACGGGCGACGATGCGTCGTGCGTGGCCGGCGTCTGCGGAACCGCTTGTACGAACGCGAACCAATGCAAAGTCGGCAAACAATGTGTCGGCGGCTTGTGCCAATCGCCTGCCACCTGCACCACGAACGCGAGCTGCCAAACGAACGGTAGCTACAATGGTTTGACCTGCCGCGGTGCTCCGCTGTCTTGCCAACCCTGTGCGACCAGCACGGACTGTACCAACGGCCCTGGCGGCGCAGTTGGCGGCGCGGTTGAATGCAACCAAACCACCAAGACCTGTATCGTTCCGCCAGTGACGGCGTCGCCACTTGGTGCCACCTGCACGAACAACGCAGACTGCACGAGCGGCGTTTG
>JBIKMD010000260.1:0-6272 GCA_044359465.1 Myxococcota bacterium | reverse complement strand
CTCGGTCGCCGGCCGCGACCACGTTGTCTCGATCCACAACCGCAGCCTGAGCCAGCTCCAGATCCAACGGCTGAGCAGCGAGGCGGGCGCCGAAGCGAACACAATCTCCGGACAAGCATTAGCTAAGCAGAGCCCGACCTTAGCCCGCAAGCTTGACGCCGCAGCCGCCGCAGAACTTGGGGCTGATGCCCTTGCCGAGATACTTGTCGCACGATGGGCAGCGCCAGTTCTTGAAGGCGAAAATCAACGCCGCGCCAATCGCAAGCAGACCGCCGACAAGGCAGGCTTCCATGGGAATTCCGAGGAAGTCTTTGTTCGAATCACGCGCAAGCAGCATGGGCAGAATCAAGATCACGGTGGGCACTGTGGCAATGAGCTGACGTTTGCGCCGGCGTGCGAATTCTTGCTGAACCTTCTGCGCTTGGTCTTCGGTGAGTTGCATGGTGGGCGTCCCTAGAGGCTGAGGCGCGACGCTGTCTAGGACTATTGACTCAACGTCTACTCGAGAATGTCTGACTCAGCGCGATCGAACAACGCGGACAACAACGGGTGCTGAAAGTGACGTTCTATGGTGATGGCGTAGAACGTCTCGAACAGCCCCGGCACTTTGGCAAGCTCGCGCAGGCGACCGCTACGAATCTCATCACGCACTACGATCGAGGGAAGCAACGCTACCGCAGACGTGTCGCGGGCGAGCAGACGCATGGTCGCCATGTCATCCACCTCTGCAAGCACAGAGTACTTGATTCCACGCTGCACACAGAGCGCATCGAACTCGCTGCGCAGCTCGCTGTCTGGGCCGGGAAGGATCAGTGGTGTATCGCGGATATCCGAGCTGAGGCGAAACCCACGTGCCCTCGGTCGACCCACAAGGCTCACGCGCTGCCTAGCAATGCGCCGAGTCTGATACGCTCGGTCTGGCTCCTTGTGCGCAGGCCTGTTGGAAAGAACCAAATCGAGCTCATGCGACGCTAGGCTGCCGAGCAAATCGTCGAAACGCCCGGATTGAACTCGCAACTTGAGCTTGGGATCGTCGAGGACCGGCCGAATGAAAGACACCTGAAAGTTCCGTGACAGCGTGGCCACCGCGCCAATGCGAAGAACGTGCTCGCGCAGGCGCCCTTCTTTTAAGGTCGCCACCAACTGATCGCCAGTGGCAAAGATCCCCTCGGCGTATTCGTAAGCAATGCGTCCGGCTTCGCTGAGCTTCAGCGAGCGACCCTCACGCAAAAACAATGGCTCACTCAAGGCGTCTTCGAGCTGGCGAATTTGCGCGGAGAGCGCAGACTGAGACACACGCAAGCGCCGGGCGGTTCGGGTTAAATTGCCATCCTTGGCAACGGCCCAGAAATACCGAAGATGGTGAAAGTTCATAGTGGCGCTGGTCATCTGATTGTTCTCTTTAAGTGAACGTTACGCGCTTAATTATGTCTTTTTCAAGATGCAGCAGACCGCTTATGACTAAAACATGTCACCCGAGCACTCCATGCTTCAAACGCTTCTTTGTGCGCTGGTCCCGATCACTTACGGTCTCGCAGCGCTTGGTGTCTCTCGACGGTCACCCACTCGCAGCGCAGTAGTCGCAACCTCCTTAGCAGCCTGCTTTGCGGTGCTCACTGCGTTTGTTCTGCAGGATGTCGTCGTCAGCACCATGCTCGTTCTTGTCTGCGCCCTCGCCTTCGTGGTTGTGCGTTATTCACGCACTTACCTAGATGGTGACCCCGGCCTCATCCGCTACTATCGCCTGCTGCTCGCGACGCTCGCAGCGATCACCACACTAGTCACGTCCAACAATCTGGCTGTCATCGCCGCTGCGTGGCTAGCGACGAGTCTCACGCTACATGGGCTTCTGGCATTCTACCGCGAACGTCCAGCAGCACTGGTTGCGGCACACAAAAAGTTCCTGCTGAGCCGCCTCGCGGATGCGAGCATGCTGGTTGCTCTAGCGATCACTGTTGCGGTCACTGGAACGCTGCAAATCGACCAGCTGAACGCCTGGGCGAGCACACACACGCCATTGCCTCTCTCTATGCACGCAGCCGCACTCCTGCTGGTAGTAGGGGTCTGCCTCAAATCAGCACAAGTGCCCTTTCATGGTTGGCTCACACAAGTGATGGAGGCACCCACTCCCGTCTCCGCGCTGCTCCATGCCGGCATCGTCAACATTGGCGGTTTTCTCATGATCCGTCTAGCGCCACTGATTGCGCAGTCGCCGCCTGCACAGAGCCTGCTCGTCCTCGTGGGTATGACAACTGCGGTCATCGCATCACTCGTAGCTACGACGCGCATTAGCATTAAAGTCGCGCTCGCCTGGTCGACGATTGCGCAAATGGGTTTTATGCTCGTCGAATGTGGTCTTGGTGCATGGCATTTGGCGCTGCTTCACCTCGTCGCCCATTCACTCTACAAGGCGCATGCGTTTTTGAACGCTGGCTCAACTGTCGATGCCTGGCGTCTGCATACGCACCTTCGTTTTGACGAAGCGAGTTTGAGTCGAACCCTTGGCGCCGCGGCCGCCTCGCTGGCCGGTGTCGCAAGCGTTGTCGCCGCGTCGCATGCCGCGGGACTCCTCCACATAGACGGGGCGACCGCTGTTCTAGCCTTCCTTTTTGGGCTTTCACTCGCGCCCATGCTGGCTCGCGCATCTCACGGCCGCAGCGAAGTACTACTCGAGGCAGCGCTGCGAGCTGCAGCAGTCAGCGCGCTCTACATCACCTGGCACCTGGTCTTCATTCGTATGCTCCCACACGCCCGCTTGCCCGAACCAAACGCGTTTCTTTTGGGCGTCGTCAGCGCTGGTGTGACGCTGCTCTTTGCCTTGCAAACAGTGCTGCAAACGCGGCCGCATAGCCAACTCTCCTCCTGGCTCACGCCTCGGCTGTTTGCCGGCTTTTACTTGGACGAGCGCTTCACACGCATGACGTTCCGCGTGTGGCCTCCGCGCGAGGCCCCGGTGGCGAGGCCGCACCTGCGATCGAACACACCAAACGCACTGGAGACGAATCCATGAGATCTACGAACATCGCTGCCAACGAACAACAGGAAGAGTCGCGGGTTGCGGCTGAAGTCTCGGCATCCATGGACCGCGCCTGCGCACGCATCGCGCCAACCTGGCCACTCGACCGCTTCATCGCAGTGAACCCATTGTGGTCGCAAGTTCACCAACCAGTGTCGACGGTTGCCGCAGAGCTGGCCGCGCTATCGGGGTCACGTCTGCTCATGCCTCGCGCATGGTACCGCGAACAGTGGCGTCAAGGTCGCTTGCGCACTGAGCATCTTCAGGAGGCCCTTCACCGCAGCGGCTCCTCGCTGAGCCTAGATCAGCTTCTCGATCACCTAAAGACCGACGAACCAAGCGTCACGCCGCGAGCGCGCGTCATGGATCTGTTAGACGGGCAACGCGCAACTACCCACCAAATGTCCTGGCGTGAGCTCGTGATCCACACAACGAGTCAGTTCTGCGCATTCTACTTCGACGACGGACAGGCACAGTTCGCGCGTGAACGAACCGGCGGGTTATTCGCGACGTGGCGTAGGCAGGCACTTCGAGACCGGAGCCCGGCATTGCTGATGGGTCTCACGCACTTTCAATCACTCGTCTCCTCTCTTCCGGACACCGCGGAGGCCATGGCTGCGACCGCACTTGCCGAGCTCGAGATTGCGACGGACGAGCGCGATGCATACCTGAGCGGTCTACTGCTCGACTTGAACGGCTGGGCTTCGTGGTGCGCGTACCTGCGCTGGACGGCGCGGCTGCAAGGCAGCGATGACACGCACATCAAGGACCTGCTGGCAATTCGGCTCGCTTGGGAATGCCTCCTACTTCGCACGGGCGGCGCAGCACTCGCGGCGAAGTGGCGACTCTCTATGGCGGGATGGCCGCAAGTCGACGCCTCTGCCCGAGCGTCACAAGCAAACGACTGGCTTCTCCAACTCGCCGTCGAGCTTGCGTGGCAATCGACGATTAGCCATGCGCTCCCCCGCGGCGATGGCGTTCGTCAGACGACTACGCCCCCCAAGTTTCAGGCTGTCTTTTGCATAGACGTACGCAGCGAAGTCTTTCGGCGGGCGCTCGAGGCTGAGAACAGTGCCGTGCAGACCCGTGGCTTTGCGGGCTTCTTTGGTTTGCCCATCGAGTACCAAACCCTGGGCGCAGACAGCGCGCGGCCCCAGCTCCCGGGTCTACTTGCGCCAAAATTCCGCGTCACAGAAGGAAAAGCGGACGGAGCGCTTTTGCGGACCAAGCAGGCACGGCTGCAAAGCGCCTTCGCCTGGAAAGGGCTGCAGTCCAGTCCTACGTCGAGCTTCCCCTTCGTAGAAACGATGGGCTTGTTCTACGCAGTGCGCTTGATTGGCGAAAGCCTTGGCCGGTGGGCGAAAGCACACGTGGACCGGGATGGGTCGAGTGGCGCCTCGCGCACGCTCAAACCTGAGATCACCTCTTTTGCGACCGGCGCACCCGTCACGACAGAAGACCTCAGCCAAACAGCGGAGGGCATGCTGCGAGCCATGGGGCTTACCCGTGATTTTGCCAGACTCGTGCTTCTTGCTGGACACGGCAGCCAGACTCGCAACAACCCACACGCGGCAGGTCTGGACTGCGGCGCTTGCTGTGGCCAAACGGGCGAAGTGAACGCGCGTGTAGCTGCGAGCCTACTCAACAACGCAGGGGTACGCGCATCGCTGAGACACCGCGGCATCAATGTTCCCGCGTCAACTTGGTTCGTGGCCGGCCTGCACAACACGACCACAGATGACGTTGCGCTCTTTGACCTAAATGAAGTTCCGCAGTCACACCAAGACGATGTGGCCGCACTCACCACTATACTGAGAGGCGCTGGGGCGCGCGCGCGACACGAACGTGCACCGAGGCTTGGCCTTACGCCCACCGCGGATTCGAAAAAGCACTTCCTCGACCGCGCCCATGACTGGGCACAGGTGCGACCCGAGTGGGGACTCGCAGGCAACGCCGCGTTCATCGTAGCCCCGCGCGAACGCTGCAAACACCTCAACCTCGATGGACGTGCGTTTCTCCACGACTACCATTTTGAGGAGGATGCGACTTACTCGGTGCTCGAATTGATCATGACAGCACCCATGATCGTGACCCATTGGATCAATTTTCAGTACTACGCCTCAACTGTAGACAACCTTCGCTACGGGAGCGGCAACAAAGTGCTCCACAATGTGGTCGGTGGTCATATCGGCGTCTTCGAGGGCAACGGTGGCGATCTTCGAATTGGACTACCGCTACAGTCATTGCACAACGGGACTGGCTGGGTGCACGCGCCACTCCGTCTGAGTGTCTTCATTGAGGCACCACGCGACGCGATTGACACCGTCATAGCGAAACACAACACTGTGCGAGCGCTCGTCGAAAACGAGTGGATCCATTTATTCCAGATTGATAGCGCAGACGGAAGCGTGAGCGCACGCCGCCCGGCCTGCACATGGGTCAATATCACGCGCTAGATTCACACACCCGACTAGCCCCAGGCGTCGATAATGCGCACGCACTGACGTTCTACTTTGCGCCAGTGCGGAGTCACCCAATGATCGTCAAGTTCCAACCTCAGGTTCGCGCTGCATCACCAATCATCACTACGAGTCCGGTGGAAACGGCGCAGCCCGCGCCCGCCAGCAACGGCACGGTCGACACGCTCGAACGCGTGAGCAAACCAGCACCCCCTTTTGTACAGGCGCTCAAAAAACAGATCCTCGCGATCGCTTCCGCAAACACGACGCGCACGGACAACATCAAAGAAGTTCGTGCCCAACTGGACCCGCTCGTACGCCAATTGGCCGTGTACTTCGCAGCCAATCGCCCAGCGGACGAAGCGCAGAAAACCCAGGGGGTTTGGAAGAACGTCTGGTACGACAACCCGGACATCGATCGTGGTCCGTTCTTTCTGAAGCTCAAGCGAGAGACCATCTACCAAGTCGTCGAGCCCGGCTACTACTACAATGTCTCGGACTCGCGTGTACGCGTGCTTGGCCTTCCACTAGGGACCATCCACAGTTTTTTGCGCGGCAACTACAGTATTATTCGCCCGGCGACCGAGCAGAACAAAGGCGAAGAGGGATTGAACACCATCGCGCTGGAGTTTGCTGACCTCCGATTCAAATTCGGACGACGGCCGACGGATGAGCCGATTCGTGAGCAAGTGCGAGCGATTGCAGAGCGCGAAACCTTCTCACTACCCTCGCCCGGTCCACGCGGCGTCAAAGGCGAGCTGTGGAACCTATACTTGGATGACGACGTGCGAATTGCG
>JBIKMD010000259.1:0-6276 GCA_044359465.1 Myxococcota bacterium | reverse complement strand
CCGCGAATATCAGGGTGATCAACCATCGGTCTGGCCATGCTCGTGCTTTGCGTTTGTTTGTCGAAAGGAAAAATAAAGAAGATCGTTCTCGTCACCACTTGACGGTCACGTCATATCAGCGAGGCAAACCAAGTTCGTCTCAGCAACGCCTGCGTTCGAGCGGAAGCAAAACGGAGTCGCGTTCGAAGGCACCGCTCGCTCTCGGTTCTTCACGTGCAATCGAGAAAGTCTACACTCACGGATGCGCGGCGCGCGCTGAGCTCGGTTGCGCCGCTGCCAAATGTGAAACCGTGAGATCCGGATCATCCGTCTTCAAACGGCTCCACACCACCTGCTTCAACAACGTATAACCCGGCCGCGCGAGCAACGCCTGCTGTGCTTTGAGACTCTGCACGTTGTAGTGCCAGTGGTGATCGCTTGGTGTGCCAAAGCCCGACTTTTGTGCGGCGAGTGTTTGTAACACCACGCTGTTGTCGTCCGCCGGTAAACCCATCACGTTCTTCTTGTACTGCTCAGACAACGGCCAACACTCTGGCGCATTCGATGGGTAATAAATCCGAATCGGCACGTTCAGCGCTTTTGCCGCGGCGCCAATCGAGGACAGCGCGTTCGTCGCAAGCAGATCCCCGTGCATCAGTTTGATCCGGTTATGTTGATAGAGCTTGCGAATGTAAGCGTAGCCCGTATCCGTCGCGAGCCAGCCGAAGGTCTTGTCCTTTTTGAAACCGCCGAGCTGCCAAATGTAATACCCGTGCAGCTTCGCGCGCATGCGCGTGTAGAGAAACTTATGCAGCTGTTTGTCGCGCGGCGTCTCGAACGAACGAGCAATGAGCGCGAGCGCATCCTTGGCTTTTGCGGGAGAAAGCAGCGCCACGAACGCCTGCCGGTCCTTCGCTTCGAGCACCATCACGCGCAGCAATCGATGCAGCTCGGTCACCATGGGATCGTAGTCGAAGAGCCACACCCACTCGGACTTCGCGGACGCAATGAAGCTATAGTTTTGGTCAATACCAACACCCGCGTAACCACCGCCCAGATTCTCTATGTAAGGATGAAATAAGAAGCGCCGCGTTTCATTCGAACGCAGATAAGACGAAGGATCACGGCACGTGCTGAACGAGCGGCCCGCGGTCTCGCACTGGGGCTTTACCAGCACGTCCTCTTTGACGTTCGTGAACAACGCGACCTGCTCGGCCGTCGGCACAGGGAGCGCGGGAGGTTCAGGCCGGCGCTCCGTGCCAAGGCGCGTTGGAAACCCAGCGAGCTCCGGCGTGTCACTGGCGCAGCGCACGCTCAAACGGTGCGTGCCCGTGACCATCCGCTCCGGCCGCCGATAGGCGCCGCGCACCTGCGCCATGGGCCAATACCAAGAGCCACCGCGCAGCACTTTTTTCTTGTTCTTCGCTTCGCTGCAAAACTCGGCACCATCGCAGGGACCACGCGGATCGCGACCCGTCGCATCAGAAGGATCGTCGTCGTACCAACTCGCCGTCCATTCATAGCCATTCCCGGCCATGTCGAAGAGCCCATAGTGGCCCGCGGGATAACTACCGACGGGTTTGGTGGTGTGCTCCGCACAATCCCACTGTGTCTTCTTGCCAAACATCGGCACACATTCGCCCTTTTTGGGTGCACATTCGCGGAAGTGGCCTTTGTCGCAAGTGGGCGCCGCGTTACCCCAGGGATAGATCTCGCCTTGCTCACCACGCGCCGCTTTTTCCCACTCCCACTCCGTCGGTAAACGTTTGCCAACGAAGCGGCAGTATTTATCTGCTCGAAACCAATCGACACTCACTGCAGGCTGCTCGGCCTTGCGAAACGCTTTTTGCAGCGTGGGAATGATGCGTGGCAGTGGCTCACAAAACTCAGCTTCCACGCACGCTTCGTATTGCGCCTGCGTCACTTCATGCGTGTCGATGTAGAAGGTGCTGATCTCTACTTTCCGCTTGGGATGCTCGTTCGCGGGACCGTCGTCCGATCCAAGGATCGCAGGGCCCCCGGGAATACACGCCATGCCGGGCGGCGCAGTTTGACAGGGGACTTCTGCATCCGCCGCGAACAGAAACCCAATGAGCAGTGCCGTGATCACTCTCGCTCCAAATTGACGATGGTTTGCGCGCCGCGTTTTGGCTGAACGGCCACCCGCTGCGTCTGTGTTTTGTAGCCCGCCGCTGCAATGCGCACGGTGTAGGTGCCACTCGCGTCAACCAGGCGTTCATAACGCCCGTCGCGCGGCCGACTGGTCCAGACTTCGCCAAAACGCGTGGGCAATTCGTCGATCACCACACTGGCCTCGACGGGTTTGCCGCTCGTTTGCACTTTGAGTGAGAGCACAGGGCCACTCGCCACACGTTCGAGCAAGGTGCGATAGCCGGGCCGAGTAGAGACAATCGCGGGGAGCGCTTTTTCCGCATAGGGCAGTGGATTGTGCAACGGTCCTTCGAGCAAAAGCGCAAGCGTGCCGTAGCGAAAGCGAAAAAAATCCTGAGCCGTTCCGTCCACGGGATACAAATTGCGCAGCACACGGTAGGTCGTTTTTCCCTGCTTCAATGCGGCGGCCATACGTTCGGCGAGGGTTTGCGCTTCATTGATCTCGGGGCTCCTCATACCGGGATCCGTATAGGGAACGATGACCGCCATCGCTGGGGTATGAAAATCGAGCGACGCGACGAAGCGCTCGCGCTCGGCTAGTGCTACCAAGGCTTTGACCTCGGGCTCACTCGCTGGCGACGGGCCTCTGTAACGCCAGTGCGGCGGATAGCTGCGTGAACCTTCTTCACCGAGCGCACCAAAACGCGTGGGATAATTGCGATAAAGATCCACGCCATCGAAGCTATCGACGGTGCCATCGTTGTCATTGTCGCGGGCGTTCTTGCGGGCGTGCTCGCGTGAGGTGTGCAGGTAGTGCATGTTCCCATCGACGTTCACGAGCGGAACGCACCAGATGGCGAGCGAGTCGAGATACCGTTTGTCTTCACCGGTTAGCAATTGATCGATCGCGTCGAGCGCCATCTCGCTCGCTAGTAGCTCTCCGCCATGGTGCGCTCCATCGAGCAACACCGCGGGCGCGTTGGGATCACGGGTCAGCAGTAGGCCCCACACCGTTCGCCCCTCGTGTGAGGTGCCGAGCGCGTGCAACGTAGCGACGTCCGGATGGTCCTGCGCCAGTCGTTTCAGCTTCGCTTCAATCGCGTCTGCATCGCGATACGCATGTTGCGTATCAAAGAGCTCGAAAGGAATGTCGTCTGACTCTTTGAACGTCGTGCCTGCACGGCGCAGCAGTTCACGTTCTGAAGCATCGGCGACCGTCTTTGCCTCGGCGTAATAGATGGCACGCACACCGGCCTTGATCTCGCCCTTTGTCTCTAGGTGCGAGCCCACCGTAAGCAAGCTCAGCTTGGCTTCTTTGCTCAAACGAACGGCGATGAGGCCGCTCGCAAGCGTGTCATCCGCGATGGCGAACGAGGCGAGCGGTTTGAGCGTCTTGCCATCCAAGATCTGAACACTGAGCCACGGCCCTAGCGCCAGGATCACCACTTCGAGCTCAGTCCCCGCGGCGAAGAGGCCTTTTTGGTCCTCCATCAATGCACGGCGTGTGCCTTTGCCGTAGCGATCGAGACGTGCCGTCGTCTTGCCTAAAATGAGGGTGTAGCCCGCGACGACATCACCCGTCTCGGCAAACGCTGCACGCACGATGATCTCCGCGCCGCCCTTCACACGCGCGCGCACGAGTCCGTTCGCAAAGGTCTCACCCTCGAACCAGTAGACGCTATCGCCATGCGGCGCAGCTTCAACGAGCGTGAGCCCGTCCGGCGTCTGCTCGAAGCTTCCATAACTCCTTGGTGAGACCGCGGCGCGTTTTGCGTCTCCAAACGGCGCTTTACCAACGAGCAACCGCTCGCGCGTGGGGCTAAAAGGAAGCAGGCCTGCTGGTTTGGCAGTGGCCGCAAAGATGAGGAAAGCGATGAGCACGCGGCGGCGAGCAAAGCATGAAACGCACCCGATCGCGACAAAGCGGACTCACGAAAGCCGTCCGCCGCAAATCGAGGCGTTTTTTCGTGACATTGCCTGAAAAATCGAGCCCAATCCGCGGGTGCGGAGGAATGAGTCAGGACAAGCCTTGGTGGAGACGGTCATCGTCGTTCCATTCATGCTCTTTGTCTTTTTGTGTTTGCTGCAGCTCATGCTGATCGCGCACGCACGTGTCATGCTGGATTACGCCGCCTTCAACGCTGCCCGCGCAGGCGTGGTCCACAATGGGAACCCCACAGTCATGCGTAACGCGGCGCTGGTCTCCATGCTGCCGGTTTTTGGTCCAGTCGATACACCAGAAAAGGCGATTAGGACCTGGGGGGAAGTCAAAGCGTGGGCTGCCATTGGCGACGTCGTCGATAGTGGCACGCACCTCGTCGAGAGCTTTCTCAACTCGGTCACCGGCAAGAACTTCAATGGCATCTTTCCAAACGTGAGTGTCGTCAGCGTGGACATCATGAATCCCGCGCCAGAAGATTTCGAAGATCACTTCGACGACAATTCGCCAACCCCAGACGAGATCGATTTCGACTTGGCCGCGCGTCTCGACCATCCGGACGCAGAGGCGCTGCGCAAGACCAAGCTTACCATTCGTGTGCAATGGTTGTTCTGGCTACGTGTGCCGCTCGCCAAACAGACGATCTTCTATTTGTACATGGCTCGGTCGTTCCTCACGGCGCAACTCCAGAAGGCCGACTGGCGAAATTGGTACATGATCAATGCGAAGAATGGTGAAGCCATCGCAAAGACGATCGACAAGACCGACTTCGCTGCGATTGATCCCACGGAATGGCCCAATGGGTGGCGTGCGAGCGTGCGTGATCAACTGATGTTTCAAGGGCTCAAACGTTTGCCGGACGCGACGGATGAGTACTTGATGCCGATCTACACGACGCACTCCATGCCCATGGAATCGAATCTCTATAAGAGGTTCGTGGAATGAGCTTGCGGAAAGACGAATCGGGTCAAGCGCTGGCGATTGGCGTGTTCTTCCTAGTGCTGCTGGCGCTCGGCATGTACCTCATCGCGACTTTCGGCAAACACGTAAAAGAAAAAGTGCACGTGCAGACCACGGCGGATGCACTTGCGTTGTCGCTGGCCACACTCGAAGCGCAGTCGTTCAATCACATCGCGTTCGCCAACCGCGCCCAAGCGGCGCATTACGTGACGATCCTCAATCTGCAGGGGTACGTGAGCTTCTTCTCCGCTATGGAGCATGTTGCGTTGTCGACGGCGAACGCAGCGGAGGCTGGCATTGCGGCGTGTACGCTTGGGCTCGCCGTGCCTGGTCTCAACGCCTTCTGCGCCTCGGTGATTCCAATTCTGCAAACGCTCTCGCAAACGATGTTTACGGTGTACCAAACGCTAAAAAGCACAGTGAACGCCCTGGACTTGGCGCTCGGCTCTGCGATCACGGGGCGCCTTGAGGATCTCAACAAGGTCTTGTGGGTCACAGAAGCGATCGCCACGACCATCGTCAGCACGCATCTGGTGACTGGTGGCCATGACGTGTTCAGACAAATAACCGAGAAAAATGATCCCAAGTGGAGCATCACGGGGTCGCAGCTCATCATGAACGAAGCGTTCGCCGTGCGGAACGAAGCCGCCTATCTGAAGGCGTTTCGTAACGTGGGAACACCGCCTTTTTTTGGCAACGCGCTGACGCCGTCCGCCTATACCGCGAGCACACCGGATGCAGACGTCGTTCGTGCCCAGCGCATCATGACCGAAATAGTCAACGCGACGCGCTTTGACCGCTCGCTCACCGCGCGCACCCTCCCTTTTGCTGATCTTCTGGGCCTTGATGGAGCGCTGGACCAGGTCAACGCGGTGACAAAAAAGGTTCCATTCATCAGCGGCTTCACGAGAAAGGGAGGTGAGAGCAAGCTCGTTGGTGAGATCACCGGCAGCGGCAAAACGACGGGTGATCAGCTCCTTCCGGGTAGCATGACCATCGACACCATTTTTCGCGCCGAGGCCAACGACAGTAAGCTGACCACGGGCCGAGTGGCGGCATCGAGCGACGAATTCTTGTGGGGGCGCGGCTCCATCTGGATGGAAGCGGCCGATGGCAACTCGCGCTTTCGGCACTGCCGAGCAGGCGAACAATCAGCACCTGAGGCTCTCAAGACGCTCACCTCTGGACGCTGCTCGGATTCGAACGACCCCAACCACAACTTCCGCGGCATTTCGCCGTTCATGATGTTCAATGTTGGCCTCGATCACAAAGGCAGCGCGAATGAG
>JBIKMD010000258.1:0-6278 GCA_044359465.1 Myxococcota bacterium | reverse complement strand
GGTTGCCGGTCATCATGATGTTGGTTGTCACATTCACGTTGTTCGCCGTGGTGTTTGCGCAGGCTGTTGTTGGTTGAGTGGTGCTCGTGCAGGGCGAACTGCCAGCGCGCTCGTAAAAGTAGCCGTATTTTCTCAGGCTGTATTCGCAGCGTGCTCGTTGTTTACAGGCGAAGGCGCTGCAATAGGTAGCGATGCCCGCTGAAGTCGTGCCCCAATCGTCTTTTCGGTAGAGCGTGTTTGGGTTGTACAGCGTCGGAAAGTCAGGATCTGGCAGTGGATAAGCCGTCGCGCGATTGTAGCCGAGCGAGTCGATGAAGGTGCTGCGGCAGATGCTCACCGACGTCCCTACCGTGCCAAGCGTGCTGTCCGAAACGACTTCGCTTCTGAGCTGTCGGTCGGGCGAGTTAAAACAAGTGCCACCGGGAAACTCGGAACAAGGCAGGTTGTCCATGGAGCCCGAGTTGTCCATCATCCACATGATGTTTGGCGGCGCCGGCTTGGCCGAGAACGCATCGCGGTCGTCTGCAAACGCGGGACTCGTGGTGAACGCCAGCAGAAGCAATGACGCGGCTTTGATGAACGGGTGACGCATACGACGTGTCTCCTTCGTGGTCGCGCTCATTGATCGGCTCCGTAAAGCACGATCTTCTCGGCTTCGGATTCTTGGTTATTCGGGCCCTGGCAAACATCGACCATGCGGTAAGCAATTTTGGTCATGCCACCGTTGCCCTCGGCGCCGCCGCCGACTTCATAGCGGTTGACGATGTTGCCCCCCGCCATCGCGGCGGCCGTGGCAAATGGCGCAACAACAGGCGCAGTTGCCGACACGGCGGTCGTGCCAGACTGATAGTGGTTCGGTTTGGTTTTGTAGTTGGTGTCCAGCACGTAATCGACGGCGCCGGCCGTGCTCGGGAGCTTGGCGATCGTCGCGTCAGCACCTGCGTAAGCGCACGCTTCGAGCTGCTTTTGTTTGCGCACCTGCCCGGCAAGATCGGTTTCGCCGCCCGCCAGGGTCAAGATGGAGGCACCGCCAATGCTGAGCGCGACCAGCGCGATGACGACAAGACCCAAAACGTATCCGCGTTCATTGTTTCGCATGTGCTTCCTCATATCTTTTCGTTCGACACATGGAGGTATTCGTTCGGCTCCGTGGTGTCGCGATTGTCCAGCATGATGATCTGACGCAGCGGCCGCCGGACGTAGGTCTTGTCGTCGGCCTTCGCAGTAGGAACGTGATCTTCAATAGTCAGTTGCGCATTGCTACTTTGTACGATGGATTTGGCGCGACCTACGAGCGTCAAACGAATGCCTTTGATGAGCCGGTATTTCATGGCCTCAGAGGTGATAGTGGGGTCGCTCACGAGCGAAGGGTGATTGAAGGCGTCCGCCTCAGTCACAATGCCGTCCTGATCCCTGTCGATGAGGTAGGCGACCTGCAGGTCTTCGATGTCGCTAGCGATCGGCTCTTGGTCCTTGATGTCGATGACGTTGTCAGCATCGATGTCGACATCGCGTTCGAGCATCAGCGTTGGATGATCTGCATCCGTGCACACGACGCGCAGGCGGGTTGTATCTACGGCCCATACTTGGCTGTCTGGACTCACCGTCGCGTGGCCTGGGAGACTGATCGAGGCAGATTCCGCCGCTCGCAGCGCAACAGTGCCAGCATTGACCGCGCGATTTGCGTTCGTTCGTACCAGTGACAGCTTACCAATGCCGGCAAATACGAACACCCGCGTGCCATTGGGCCAGCCAGGGTCGCCAGTAAGGCCCACAACTCCAGAAATGTTGAGCGTCGAGGCTGACGAGCCTGCGCCCAGCATCCATGTTCCGCGCGGGTCGCGCGAGCGGATCTCGATCACGTCGGTACCCACGCATGTGTCCATACCGCCGGGGCCGGTCGCATTGTTGATGATGCCTGAGGGACCAAAGGCGTAGTCGGGTGGCAATCCAAAACCCGCTTTGCTGATGCGAGAGACAGACTCCATCATCGCTGAACGCACGAGCATCTGCGCGGTGGTGACGCGCTCTTGGCGGTTGTGCCCTTCGATTTGGCTGGTCATGAGCGCAAAAATGCCCATCATGACAACGCTGGCGATGGCCGTGCTGACGGCGAGCTCAACCAGGGTGAAGCCGCGACTGTTCTTCATTGCACTTTCACTTTCACGACGACCAGACCCACTTCTCTCCACTGCGTGCTTTCGCCATCACGAAAACGAACGTTGACGCGAATGCGTTTAGCGTCGTTCCCAGAGATGCTCGTGTTGAGATCTTGATCCGCCACCATGTAATAACGTTGAAACGCTTCTCCGGCGCCGATCGCCACGACCGAACCTGAGCTGCTGAAGCCCTCTATGATGCCGGTGCTTTCCGCCATGTCGGGGGTGGCCCCATTAGGGTTGGATATTGGGAACGGTTGCGAGTCGTTGCTCGGGTCGTTGCCGCCGTTCGAGTCGGCGAGCACTGGATCATCAAAATCACGAGCGAGCAAGGCTTGCGCGCGTTCGTCGGCGAGCATCATGGCTTGCGTCATGTGGCCACCAAAACGATTCACGCGAATCGCTTCGATCTGTAGTCGCATCACGCCAAACGCGCCGATCGAAAAGATGACGATGGCGATCATCGTTTCGAGCAGTGTGAAGCCTCGTTGTTGAGATCTCAGTGCCACGTGCGCACCTCACCGGTCATGGTCATCAACGTTACGGAGTACATGTGCGCCGCCTTGGGGCTGGGCCAGAATTTTTGTTGGCTGACAGTGAAGCTTGCCGCGCTGCTCGCGTTGCTCAAGACGATCTTTCCGCTCGATTCAAAGAGAACGATGCCATTGCCGCCGCTACAAAACGAGCAACCTGTGGTGCGAATGATTTTGGAGTGAGGCAGGGGAATATCCAAGACGCCTTGCGAGCCCGGTTGCAAGCCAGACGTGCCGTTGCCGAGGTCCGCCTTGCGCACAATGGTGAAGTTCGCGGGCATGGCGGCTGTTCCATCGAGCATCGCGGTGGTGATGCCGGTCAGCGCTGGTGTGGTGATTGTTGTTCCGCTTGGGCAGCGTACGAGCACCACACGATCATCGGTTGCAACGGTGGTGCTGCCCGTGCGCACGACTAAAGCCATGGGCCTGTTTTCCTGAATCGCCAGCGCTCGCCCTTGGCGCAGCATGAAGGCGATGTCGGCGGTTACACCTTTGGTGCGGAAGTTATCACGAAGCTGAATCATGCTCGGCGCTGAAATCCCTGCCAGCACACCCAAGATGCCTACGACGATGCAGATTTCGATCAGCGTGAACCCGTGCTCCGCGGCACGAAAGTGTTTGTGTGATGTGGTGGCTGCTCGTTCCATTGGCTTTCAAAGAAGCACGAACAATGCCAGCGCTCAGCTCCAATCCATTCGCTGTAGCCATGTATGTCTGCAACTTTGTGCGGCACGCGGGTGCGCAAAAGTTTCATGTGCTAAAACCTGCCACTAAGTACGACACCTGATGCACTGGGTCCGAGCATGGGCGAAAGCTTCAGTGATTGTTCTGCTTCTTTGAGCTTTTGACGATGCGGGTCATGAAGCAGCAGGGCTAAGCTTCCAGCGAGAAGTGCAGCGCTGACGCCGGTGGCGACGAATGCGCCTGCATACAAGCCGCTGGTTCGCTGCGCCAGGGTATCGAGCTCACGTTGCGAGACGAGCAATAAGTCGAGCGCGTCGTAGTCACGTTTGCTTTCGAAGGTTCCCCAAAAGAGCAGTCCGGCACCTGTTCCCACCACAACGGCCGACGCAGCCAGCACAAGCGCAACCACGCGGCGTTCTTTCGACCGATCCTCTAGTGTTTTTAGCGCCACCAGCTCGACGCGGACGCGTGCTGTTTGTCCGCGCCGAATCTCCACCTCGGACTCCCACGGTGCGTGCTCAGCGCTCTCTACATGCAACTTGTGTTTGCCCTCTTCGCGAACCGGCACGACTTGCAGCGGCATGATGCCTATGAACTGGTCGTCCAAATAGACACGCGCGCCAGCGACTTGGTCGTAGAGCAAGAGCCGCCCTGTATCGGTCAGCAGATCGCTCACGAGGCGTTTGGCTTGCGTCGCGAGATCATCCACTGAGCTCGCGGTTAGATTGGCGCGATTGACCACAGTACCGGCCTGGTGATCGAGCAGCTGCGCGGTGACCAAGATGCGACCACCAAGGCGCGACACGCTACCCGCAACGACGTAACGCGCATTGAGCAACGCAGCCAATTGCCCCCCCGTTTTTGGGTCGTAGGCGCCGAGCATTTGTTTGCGCTCTTCTAGTGACACGAGCGCAGCCACGTCTTTGCTGCTCACCGTCTCGAGTCCCGCGCGCGACAATTCCCCGGCAACCAGTTGCGTGAAGCTCGCAGTCGAAGTGGCGTCGATGTCCACTGGCACGAAGTCGAGCACCGCAACACGTTTGCCCTCGAGTGGCATTGCCGCGAGCAACATAAGCAGAGGCACAATCATGGAACCACCTCATCGGCGCCGCGATCGATGGCAGCCCCCGCTGGGCGCGACTGCCCATCGAGATCGACGCTAGGCGCGTCACGGTCAAAACCACCTGCGTCGATGCAGGGTGATCCAGGCTGTAAATGCGCATCGCCGCTAGCTGGGTTCGCAAGCAAGCAATTGCCGATCACGTTGCCCTCTCCTAGCTGAGTTGGAGCGCCGTACTGACCGCCTTCGAAGTGACCTTCATTGAGCACTGCCACGCTCCCCGTGGGGCCAACGTTCGGTCCATCTGATAGCACCGTCACGTCGTTGATAGTGTTGTTTAGGAAGCTCACCGTTCGGCCTTGGAAGCTCCAGGCGAGCGTATAGAGCGTCGTAAAATAGTTGTTGATCAATTCGACTGGTGCCTGGTTCTCGACAAACACGGCTGAAAGGCCTTGGCAGCCTTCGTCAAGCGCCAGCGTTTCGCAGTTTGCAGTCTGCGCGGCGGCGTTGCCAATGAAGGTGTTGTTGACGAAGGTCGCGCGTGTTGCGTTCACCACATTGGCGAATGTGTTGCCCGCCCAGCGCCTTGGTGTGTTGCCGGGTCTTCCAAGATCCCCTGGCCAGTCGCCGGCGAAGCCTTTGTGCCAAAAGACGTTTGATGTGGCGAGAAAGCTCGGCATTTGGCCGGCACCTGCAATGAGCGTCACCGCTTGCTGGTAGCGAATCTCTGGTCCGCCATCGCTCTCGAGGCGACTACGATTGAGCCACACGCCTGCACCGCGCACAAAGATCAACACGTTTCGATAGCCTGAAATCGGGAGGCCGTCGCGCTGGTCTGGCTTCGAACGCACCGTCACGCCGTGAAGCTCTATGTCTGTGCTTGCGGATGCGAACACGCCAGCATTGTCGCCGCCGCGGCCCATCACGATCGTACTATCTAGAATCCGCACCGGAAGCCCCGACTCATCGACCCGCACCACTCTTGTTCCTTGGCCTGGATTCGCGCCGGCGCCGTTCGCTTCTAGATAACATTGGTCCACTGTGACGCTGCAGGCTTGGCAGCGCAGCGCGCCAAGATAGGGTCCACCTTCTCCTGCTACAACGATTGGCGATAACGTTGGCAGCTGGCCGCTAGTGCCAAGCAAATGCAGATGTCTCAGCACCACGGGCTCCGTGCTGGTGACCGAGACCGCCCATTGTTCGTTGTCTTCGCTCGCGATGATTGAGGGTTCGTTCGTCACGCCGCACTCCCAAGTCGCGCGGTTGCACTTGCCAATGATGGTGACGCCAGCGCTCACCGCGAAGCTGGCGTAAAAGCCCGGTGCGACAAGAATGGGTTTGCCTTGAGCTTGCGACGCCGCGACTGCCTCGCTGATCTGAACGAACGGATTCGCACGGGTGCCGTCGCAGCTCGTCCCGCAGGTGGTTTGTGCATCGACGAAGACTGCCGTTGCGTCACCCGGCTGAATGAACACATTCACCTGAGCCGTGTTTGAGAGCTCGCCGTCACTCACCGTCAACGACAGCGTGAGGGTTGTGCCTTGGGCACTAGGTACGGTGATAGAGGGACTAGCGACCGTAGCGCTCGGCGTGAAAATGACGCCAGGCGGCGCGGTCCAAGTGTAAGTGAGTGGCTGCGCTTCGGGGTCTAGAGAGGCGGTGCCATCGAGCGCGAGTGTGGTCCCGGCAATGGCGACTCCGAGCGGTGCGATGATTGCTGTAGGTGCTGCGTTGGTGGTGACGCGGAGTTGCACGGAGGCGGCCGCACTGTCGAAGCGACCGTCGCTCACGATCAATGAAAACACCATACTTTGCGCCCGCTCTGGCGCGACGAAGGTGATC
>JBIKMD010000002.1:0-20648 GCA_044359465.1 Myxococcota bacterium | reverse complement strand
CGCGCCCTGAAAGCCTAGTCCTTATAAATCTCTTCGCGAAAATGTGCGAGCGTGTGCTCGATTGGCACGTGTGTGATGGCAATGTTCGATCGACAGACGAGGCAGCGTGACGCCCCGCCGGCTTTGCCACAAAGCTCGCCCATGTCGAGGTGCTCGACCTTGTACCCACGCGCGGTCAGCAAGGCCGTGATGCGTTTCGGAAAAGAGGAGGGCGCAAGAATCGTGTCGCCAATGGGCAGCGCGTTGGTTGCATAACCCTGAAGCTCATCGAGCGTAATGTCGTGAAAGGCTTCGTGACCAAAACGGCGCTCGAGCGCGTGCATGCTCTCTGGCGCAACGACCTCGCGGCACACGAGCGCCATACGCGCATGGGCCAGAGGTAGCAGCGCCATGTTGCCGTGGAAGGCGGGCTTACGAATCTCGACGAGTAGGGTTTCGCCTTCGATCATCGCGGCAGCGAGCTCTGCCCCTTCGCGGTCACTACGCACGCCGTGAAACACCAGCGTGACCCCCATGAAATCAGCGACGTCACCTTGCGCCTCGAAGAACCCACTCTCGAGCTGCGCAGTCTCAATGTGCAACTTTTCGCACATCGTAGCCCAGTGATGCGCCTCTGCGCGCCGATGTTCGGCAAACATCCGCGGCAACAAAAACCGTGGCCCTTCGAGCATGTGACCGGCTTCCGCGGCAAACGGCATGCCGGTGAGTTGGCTGTCAGGAGACCCCAGAACGATCACCCGTCCGCCGAGGGCTTCGAGCCGTTCTGCAAAGGCGAGCCATTCTTTGCGAGCTTTGCGCGCATCCACCGGCGGCGCATCGGCGCTGCGAAAATTGGCGCGTGCACGCAGCGCCCAGTCACGCCGCGGCGGTGATAGAAAAAACGTCTCGATCATGACGCCGCTCCAAGCTCTGCAATCAGAATGTCTTGGCCGCCGCGCGCGTTTGGTCTCGCGCCTGGATAAACGATCGCCATGTGGCCTGGCGCTTCCCTGACCCGGCGCTTCAACTTAGCTATGGCGTTCTCGTCACCCGTCCAAATCCAATCACCTGGCGGCGGCGCGACCGGCGGAGGCAGCGGTTTCTCGCTCACCGAGAGCTTCCCGAGCGCATCGAGCGTGGGCACCTGCAGACGGTAAACGAAGGTCTTGTGGGAAAACGTATGAATCGGCGGCTCCACACTCATGAGACGGAGCGGACCAAAGTTGGCGTGAATACGAATGGACGAGTTGTCGAACTGCGTGATGCCCCACTGGTCCGTCGCTTGGTAGGCCGCCAGACTCAAGGCCTTCGAGCGTAACCCCAAACGCAGGCCAGTCGAGAGCGAGAACAAACTGATGCCAATCATCCTGCCAGGAATGGGCGTCGGCAGCGCCGTGTAAGCCGCAACGGGAACCAGCGCATCACCAGTCTCTGGCGCGAGTGCCTCAAACAAAGAGGGAGGAAGATCCGCTGCGCGCTGGGCAAACCCCACAATCGAGGACGGCAGCAGATAACAATCGAGCATCACCCACCCTGGCAGCGCGAGCGCACCTTGCGACATATCGGTGGTGCCCGTGAAAGAAACGCGGTTCGCGCGAAGCAATGATTCGAGGAAACGCGCTCCCGAGGGCTCACCCACCTCAACGATGAGGGTGTCCTTCGGTAGGCGGTCCATCGCGAGTCCCTCACGCGAGGTGGCTGAAACCGTAACAAACGGCACGAATTTGGCGGCCATCATCTTCCTCTACAGGACCTCCTATTGTTGCGCCATGACAGTGAGCGGATACACCTGAAAGTCATGAAATCCGCCGCTCTCTTCTTGCTGGCCTCAGTCGCTGCGTGTTCATCCAAAGACACCGCTACGCCCTCCTCGCAGCCTACCTCACCAGCCAAAGTAGCGCCCGCGCCAGAGGCGCCACCGTACGTGCTGAGTGGCGATCTGGAGGCGATGAAAAAACAAGGTAGTGTTCGCTTTCTGGTACGCAGCCGTGGCGAGCGCCTCGAGCGTAATGGTGACCCGAGCCTGACTGAAATACAGCTCGCAAAACGCTTCGCGGCAAAACTCGGCCTCAAAGCCATTTTCATCGAACACGGCGAGCTCGATGACATGTTCAAGGCGCTCGACGAAGGCGGGGGCGACATCATCGCCGCCTCGCTCGGCGTCACGGAAGCCCGCGCCGCCAAAGTCGCCTTCAGCCGCCCGATCCGCACCGTCAAGCAGCAGGTCGTAGTGAAGAGCGATGACACAAGCGTCACCAAAGTCGAAGATCTGGACGGTAAAGAAGTCACGGTTCGAGCCTCGAGCTCTTACGCGGATGCGCTGAGCAAGTTGAAGAACGTGAAGATCAAAGCGGCCGCCGAGGGCGATGACACGTACGCGCTCATCGAAGCCGTTGGGCGTGGTGATACCAAGATCACAGTCGCCGACAACGACATTCTCGACGACGCGATGACCTACGAGAAAGGCGTAAAAGCCGCGTTCACACTCACGGACAAAGATCCGATCGCCTGGGCGCTTCGCAAAACGAATCCGGATCTCAAAAACAATCTCGACGCGTTTTTGATCGAGAACGCGCTGATGGGCTTCAAAGACAAAACCTATCACGCCGATCTGGACGACATTGTAAAACGTGACGTGCTCCGAGTGCTCACGCGCAATTCGAGCACGAGCTATTTCGTCTACCGCGGCGAGCAACTCGGCTTCGAATACGAGCTGATGCAAAACTTCGCGAAAGAGTTGGGCGTTAGGCTCGAAATCGTCATTCCAGAGAGCAGAGAAGCGCTCGCGCAGTATTTAAAAGAGGGCCGAGGAGATATTGTGGCGGCCGGCCTTGCCATCACCGAGGAGCGCAAAAAGGACTTCGACTTCAGTGCCCCTTATAACACCGTGAGTGAGCTACTCGTCGTACCCGCAACGGATACCGCTACAAAGAGCCTGGCCGACATGAAGGGCATGAAGATCGCCGTCCGCAAATCTTCGAGCTACTACGCCACGCTCGAAAAACTGAAAGCGCAGAACGGCTACGAGATTCAAATCGTGGAAGAGACCAAAGAGACTGAAGACATCTTGGACGGCGTCGCCAACGGAACCTACCGGGCCACAGTTGCCGATTCGAACATCGTCGAAGTCGAGCTCACTTATGCGTCTCGCGTACGCAGCATTGGTCCGATTGGTGACATGCGCGATCTTGGCTGGATGGTGCGCAAAGAGCAGCCCAAACTAAAAGCCGCGCTCGATGACCACTTGAAACGCACTTACCGCGGCGTGTTCTACAACATGATGGTCACGAAGTACTTCAAGAACAGCAAACAGATGAAGACGGCGGCGAGCGCCAACGACGCTCAGGGCGCCGGCAAGATCTCGCCTTACGATGACATTGCGCGAAAATACGCCAAGCAGTTCGAGTTCGATTGGCGCCTCGTGCTCGCGCAGATGTACCAAGAATCGCACTTCGACCCCGCTGCAAAGAGCTGGGTGGGCGCACTCGGTCTCATGCAAGTGATGCCGCGTACAGCGCAGGACTTGAAGATCGCAAACGTTGTGGACCCCGATCAAGGCGTGCTCGCCGGCGTCAAGCTCATGCACCGCTACGCCAAGATGTTCACCAGCCCGGAGGTGAAGGAGAAGGACCGCCTGCGTTTTGCCCTTGCGGCCTACAACTGCGGCCCAGGCCACGTGATCGACGCCCGCAAAGTTGCGATAGAGCTGAAGCTCAACCCGCACAAATGGTTTGGCAACGTAGAAAAAGCGATGCTCATGCTCAGCAAACCAGAGTACGCCAAAAAAGCGCGCCACGGATTCTGCCGCTGCGAAGAGCCCGTGAAATACGTCAGCGAAATCCAAACGCGCTACGACAGTTACTCGAAGCTCGTTGCCCTATGAGTAGCGAAGTGGTGGCATGAGCGTTTTTCCCACCACGCGCTGGACGCTCGTTGTCAAAGCGCAAGCAGGCGCAAAAGACGCGCTAGCGACGCTGCTAGAGCTGTATTGGCTACCGCTGTACGCCTTCGCGCGTCGCACTGGTCTTTCACCAGAAGCAGCAGAAGACACGGTGCAGGACTTTCTAGAACACGCCATCGAGCGTTCGATCTTCACGCGTGTCGATCATCAAAAAGGCAGCTTGCGCGCTTACTTGAAGACTGCGTTTAGACATCATCTTTCGGACTCGCGAGAAAAGGCGGGCGCACAAAAGCGTGGAGGTAACACGCGCCATGAAGCCATCGAAGCCGCCGAACGCACACTGAGCACGAACGACGATCCCGAACGTGCGTTTGATAGGCAGTGGGCAGAAGGCGTCATGCAACGCGCCATGCGCGCACTGGAATCCGATTTCGCCGGCAACGCCGAGCTCGATCTTGTGCGTGACTATTTTTCGGCAGATTTAAATTCAGGTTACGAAACGATCGCAAAAGAGCGGGGCATCAGTGTAGTGAGCCTCAAATCGCTGCTTCATCGTGCACGCAAACGTTATCGTGAACATCTCAGCGCCATCGTCCAAGACACGCTAGACGACCAGAACGCCGTCGGCGAAGAGCTGGACGAGCTGCTGCGAGCCATGGAACGGTAACGCTGTGATCTGTGCTCGCTGCGGAACCAACTTCAACCGCGCGCCGTGTCCGCGCTGTCTACTCCAAGCGGAGCTCCCCGAGGCACCGTTCGCCGGGCATTTTGTGCTCGAAGACGAGCTTGGCAGCGGCGGCATGGGTGTCGTCTTCGCCGCCAAAGACACCCGCATCGATCGACGCGTCGCGCTCAAGCTAATCAAGCAAGGCATCGCGATCGACGAAGCGAGGTCGCTTGGACGCCTGAGCCATCCCAATATCGTCACGCTCTACGAAGCAGGAGAAAGTGACGGACAAGCGTACTTGGCAATGGAGCTGGTCAACGGTCGTTCGCTGCGTGGTCAACGCTTCGCACCGCGCGAGCTGGTCGCCATTGCGCTCCAACTCGGCTCCGCGCTTGCCTATGCGCACGAGCAGGGTGTGATCCACAGAGACATCAAGCCGGACAACGTGCTGCTGGAAACGAGCGGCCGCGTGAAGCTGAGCGATTTTGGCATTGCGAAAATGACAGGCGCGCAGCCCTCGGCCATGACGCGGGCCGGGATGCTGGCGGGCACACAAGGTTACGTCGCACCAGAGCTAGTGCGCGGGGCGGCGCCCTCTCCCCTTAGTGATGTATACGCGCTCGGGGTACTTCTCTACGAGCTGTCCACCGGGGAGCTGCCGGCGGGTGAAGCGAGTCCGCTAGCTTGGCCGCTCGACGGTGTCGTACGGCGAGCGATGGCGCAGGACCCAAGCGCCCGGTTTCAATCGATGCGCGAGCTCTGCACTGCGCTGGAGGCGGCCTGCCGCGCGATTGAAGCACGTGCGCTTCCACCAGACGAGATCAACTGGTTGCGCGCGGTGGCGCTGTTGTTTTCAGCCGCGAGCGGACTCGCGTTATGGACGCTACTCCAATCTATTTCACCAGTGATCATCGAAGGCGAAAACGTCTACCCACTCGCGCGTATGCAGCTGCGCAGACTCGCCGACGGGCGCCTCGTCTCGTTCGCGCGGCTCGAGATTGGTGCGTCGCTCGCCACACTCGGAGCGTTTGCCATTGCGTTTGCGGCTTACGGGCTCCTTCGCAGACACTGGCGGCTGAGTGGCCTCCAAGACTCCCAGCCGCACCTGCCGCTGCGTGAGTCACGTACGGTCCTGAAGCTCGGCGCGCTGGCCATTGTGGTGTTTTTGATTCGCCGGACGTTGCTCGCGCTCCATTTCACCACCGCAGCCATGTACATTCCGGTCGTGGGCGCCCTGCTCGAGCTGTGTGTGCTCTACGCACTCTGGTGCGGTTTACTGGAAGCCGTGCGACGCTCTAGGCCCGTGAGCAAAGAATGGGTGCTGTGGACTGGGTTTTGGATTGCGCTCATCCCACCAGCTATGGAGCTACTCACCTACGTTCGTAGCTTGGAGATCGTCGACTGAGGTTGGACGCGTCCATGATGTGGGCATGCGCCGCTCATGCGACACGACGTCAGGGACAAACCAAAGTTTCGATCCACGAGCTCACGAGGCTCAAACCCGTACCTGCATCCGCCACAACTGAGCCGATCGGAGGCATCGCTCCACGTGATCCCACGACGAGCTCGCGAGCGGCCATGCGCAGAGCGAGCACGGATCCACCGGCGCCTAGTGCACTCCAGCTGCCTGCGTTGCCAGGGGTAACGAGGAGCGCGCCATTGCCGAGCCCCAAATGATCCGCCGTCGCGGCTCTTCCGCACAGCAGATTGCGAAGCTCGACGGCGCCAAACACATTGTAGCGCAAGTCTGGCATGTTCGATCGGCCGCCAAACCCACTCGCACCTGGCTGATGGCACGATGCGCAGTTGCTATGCAGATAGGCATGGGTGCGCGCACTGAGCGGTGCTGCAGTGTCTGAATACTTAGGCAGCGCGTTGCGCGCGAGCACACCCGAAAGATCACTCGTGAGCACGCCAATGGTCTCGAGCGTGTGCAATTGATTGGCGCTCACCCCACTCGAAGGATACGTCATCACGTCGTTGAGCTGCCCCACCTCGAGCCCTAACGAAAAGCCCGCTGCTGCGGTGTGACAAGACAAACACTGCCCGCGCGACGGAAACTGCCACGTGAGCGCCGTGCCCGGAATGCTGCGAACAGAAGACGCTGAGCCCACGAGCTCTGCGTCCGCAAGAGGAACGCCTCCGGCCGTCATCCACGCGTAGGTATAGCCGGCCCAGTCTCCGCTTGCGTGACGCACGAACAACCGTGTCTCCACCCGCACCCCGCCCTGCGTGAACTCTTTGGCGAGCACGGTGCCAACGGGAAAGACGAAGTCACCAGACGCATCGACCGTTACGCTTTGTCCCTCAGGCAGCGCGAGCCAACGCTTCTTGTCAGCCCCATCAGACCATAAGGGTGCGCGCACATCATACGGAATGAGGCCTCCCGTTGGTACGCCGCTCGGACCAAAACAACCCGTCGCTGAAAGCGTTTGCGGCAACGTCACTGGAGCACCCGCCGTGTTCACGGAGAGTCGATAACGTGCGCCCCATGTGACCATGGCATAGAGCTCGCCATCGGCGTCTTCCGTGTACGCCACAAAGCCTCGCGGATCAGCGGACGTGCCAATGTCTACGCGATTTGCGCCGTCGAGGTACCACGGTGGGCTCTGGCCCACAGGAAAGATGTCGTTGAAGAAGTAGACGCCGCTCATTCCACCGATCGCGGAGCCGCGATAGACGCGGCCGCCAATCACTGACACGCCAATGTCGTGGCCGTAGACATGTATCGGTTGCAGGGTGCCCGTCACGCCGGGGCAAAGGTTACCAGATGCAAATGGTTCGAAGCCTTCGAAACACGGCCATCCGAAGTTGACCGGCGTAGCGCCGCTCGCCGGCAGTGACGCGCGCGGCAGATGATTGACTTCCTCGAACTCCCCTTCTCCGACGTCGCCAATCCAGAGATCTCCGTTTTCCGAATCGAACGACCAACGAAAGGGATTGCGCAAACCTAAACCAACGATCTCTGGCGTGAAGGTCGCGTCTGCAGCGGTGTTGCTCACATCGAAGCGCAGCAATTTGCCGTGATAGTTTTGTGTCGAGCCTTGGATTGTAACGATGTACTGCGCCTTGCAACTGCCGTTGGCGGAGCCCGCGGGATTTGGCAGATTACACGTGGCGTGACCACTACCACCATCACCGAGCGCCGCGTACAGCATGGGCGTTGGCGAAACGGGGTCGAACTCGATGCTGCCGCCAATGTGGTTGGTATAGTTCTCACCGCGATCAAACGTGAACACATTCTTGCGGCTCGCCACATCGACTTGCGGATTCGTGGTGGGATTGCTCACGTAGTAGCGATCGATCAGAATCTGCACGTCGCCGCCCACGCCGCCAAGGTTCGTGTAGTAGACGTACAAATACGGGACGCTGTCGAAGTTGGGATGCAGCGCGAGCCCGAGCAAACCCATCTCGCCGGCTGTGGTCGTAGACACGGTGAAGATGGGGCTCACTGATCTCACACCATCAGGATTGCGCACGTACACCTGGCCAGTGCGATACGCTTCAAACCAATAGCCCGCGGTGCTCTGCCGCATCATCATCAACGACAGACCGCTCGGGTTGCTCACTTGCGTGTTGGTCCAGCGTAGCGTTCCAGTATTCGTTGGTTGTGCAAAAGCCGTACAAGTCGCGTTGTTTGGCCGTGTGCTGAGTCCCGAGGGCGCTGCACTTTCACAGCTCGCCCCAGTGAAGGCTACAGGACAATGGCAACCAAACACGCCGCCCGCGTCGTAACATTCACCGCCATTCGAGCACGGCTGGCCGGCGCACACGGAGGGCGGCACCTCGCACGTGGCTCCGCTATACCCGTTGGTGCATATGCAGCTAGTGACACCCGCGCCAGACACGCAGGTTCCACCATGCAAACAGTGTGAAGCGACGCAGCTTGACGTCACTGGGACGCCAGGTTGTGGCTCTGACGTTTCCGGTGACTCCGCTTCTGGAGGGGGCGTGAGCCCCTCGCTAGGCGCTGGCGCTGGCGCGCCAGGACAAGCAGCAAGCAGCAAACAGAAGAATGAAGAACGCGGACTTCCAAGCTTCATGTTCTACCGATTGTGCCAAAACAACCGGGCGCGGCAAGGAGTCACGCAGTGCCCACGCGCCCTTCACTGCAAACGGCGCCGCCCCTCTGCGTGATGCTTTCGACGACTGGCCTAAGTTAATTCAACGTTTCGTCGAGATAATCGGGAAAAATCGGCATGCACTTCGCCGACGCAATTTGGACGAAAAAAACCAAGCGCCGCCAGCATTTTTCCCATGCTGTCTCGGGATGCCGCTGCTCGCACGTAGCCGCTGCTGCCTGACGAGCACTCGCGTTCGAAAAGAACTTTGCCATCTCCGCAAGGATACGAATCCGACTTTTGCTTCTCTTGCTTCAGTCTTTGAACACGAGACGACGCCCGCCACAACGCCAATGACGCTCGTGATAGGCGCGAGCGCGAACATCATGGGCATTCCCAAGAAGAAGCTTTGAATAATAGGCTTTAGAATGGTTGTGCTCATACTCCCAAGTATCCGAGAGAGCGATCGGCGCCGGTTCGCTAAGCCTCACCGACTCAAACGCTTGCTCGCTTCTGCACGGACGGAGGCATGCGAGTCATCAGCAAGCTCGACCAGCACAGGACAATGCGGATTTTGGGCGACGGCGACTCGCACGGTGAAGACGGTGTCTTTCGCTAGCAGCAAGAGCAGCGCACGATGCGACGTACGCTTGGCGATGCTTTTGCGCACACCGTGGTTGCTGTCTCGAGCGAGCTGCTCGGCCATCGCGCGGTCGAGGTTAGGTCTCAGCGCGATGCCAGCGCGGCCTTGTGGTTCTTGCATCAGACGTTCGAGCAAAGCGGCGGGGGTCGCTGGATGTTCCCCAACCGCCATTATGAGATCGCCGCTCATCGGTTGTTGCGCCATGAGCAAGAGCGCGTGCTCAGTGGCGAGGGGATGTCTCGCAATTGCCACGCGTCGCCAGTCAGGCTGAGGGGCAGCGGCCATCAGCTCGAGGATCTCGCCCGTCACGTTGCGATGGCGAATGATGTCGTCCTGAATGCTGTCACTCGATGAAGCCGCATGCCTAAGGAACACAGGGCTCAGGTCATCACGGCGAACCACTGCTCTGCGTACGTCTGCGACTGCGTCTGCAAACAACAAGGTGAGCATGGCGGCATCGGCGCGCTCGTCTCGCGCCATCAAAACTCGAACGGCGGCGTGTCGGCAGGTGCATAGCCGAAGCAAGACCGCCGAAGATGTATTCGGGTTTTGCGAGAGCGCGAAAGGCGCGTCAATCGCCTCGTCATCGGCGAGCCTAAGCGTCACCTCCAAAGGTGTGCTCGGGTGGAGCGCGACGAGTTGCCTGGCGAAAGGACCCAGCGCAAGAAGAGGCGCCAACTCGGAAAACGGTAACGTAGGATCGGGTGCGATTCCGCGGCGAAGCAAAGACAGCCCGCGACTCATCTTGGTTTGCGTGCAGTCGTCTGTGGAGTACCGCCGTTCCGAATCATCGTCGTCGCCTTCGAAAAAGTCTGCTGCGAACGCTCCGCTTCGTCGCAGAAAAATCGCGAGCGGTGTCTCTGACTCCGCGAGGGATTCGCGGAAGCTCATGTCGACTAACGCACGTTCGAGCTCATTCATTGACAGACTTCACTAGGGTAAATGCGGTGCATTCGTTCGAATATCGTGCAGCGGGACGTTCGGCGTGAACAGACCACGCGAGCTAGCGCCCGATGACGTCAAAGTCGAGCGACAAATTTTCGCGCCGGTTGGTGGGGCGCTGTTGGCCGCCGGTGAGGGTCAACACCCTCTGCGTGACGTATTCGTAGAGCTCGCCAACGCGGACCCGTTGGTTTTGATCCTTGTCTGCTTTCTTCTGCGCGAGCGCTTCGAGCAGTGCGTAGGTGAAAACGCCATTTCTCCACTGTGCGGATTCGAAGGCGAACTCGCCGCCTCCGGCGGACGCGATCACCTGCGCTCCGGTGCCGCGGCGGATGTCGGAAAACAAGTCCCGCATCAAAGTCATGGTGTCTGCGGCGAGGTTGACGCGCTTGACGCCGCGTGCGCCGGGCAGCGCTTTGACGCCCGCGGCAACGGTTTTGATGTCGGGTTTGTCGAGCTCGCCGGAGAAGCACGTGTCCATGAGCAGCAACTTGCGCCGCGGAGCGATGCCGTCGAGCAGCCCGTCAATCACTTCATACGGTACGCCGCCTTTAGCTGGGGCGGCGAAGTCCACGTCCGATGATGCAAAGTAGTAGTCGAGCTTGTCGTCGAGCAAGCCGTGCCCGGCGACGAACACCACGACTTGATCGTCCACCGCGGCATCGTCCAGCGTCGCTTTCAGCGCGGCGATGCGTTTGCTGTTTGCGTCGCCGTTTTGCAACAACTCTACGTGCACGGCGTCGAAGCCTGGGTGCTCACCGGTCAGCGTTTTGACGATGTCGCCTGCGTCCTTGGCGGCGTAGGTCAGGTCGTATTCCTCGCCCGGATAATCCGAGACGCCGAGGGCAAGAATGTGCAGTGTCTTCTTCGCTGCTGGCCCGCTGTAGACGATTGAGCGCCGCCAGCGCAGGCTCTCGATGCCCGCTGTGTTGAACGACGACACGTCGATGTTGTTTACGCCTTCCGAGAGCGCCACTTCGATGCGCCCCGGTTGTTTCCCTTTGCTACCGAACGCGGGCACGCCGTTGACGCTGACGTCGATGTGGTCGATCGCTAGCGCACTATCGGCCGCGCTCACATCGAGCGCGAGCGTGCGCTTCGTGGTGGTCGGGGGGACGGTGTTTTTCACCTCGACTGTCGGCAAATGCAAGCTACTGTCCAACGTTTTCACACCCGCAAGCCGCGCGCGCGTCTCAACCGCGCGCTTTAGCAACGCGATGCGTGCCGGCGACGCAAAGCCCAGGCGTTCGGCGAGGATCTCGGGTCGATGCCGCGTCAGCTCAAAGCTTTCGAACGGGTAGATCTCGGTGCCGCTGACGTTGTGCAGCAAGCGCTGCGAACCGCGCGAGCTAATGTAGTAGCCGTCCGGGGTGACAGCGGCGAAGTCGACGCTATTCGGAGTCATCAATGTCGCGAGTTGGGTGCCGCTCGACGGGCGCCAGAGTTTCACCGTGCCGTCGAGTGACGCGCTCGCCGCCAAATCGGCACTTGGATGAAACACGATGTTGGTGACGGTGCCGATGTGGCCGCGCCATTCGTTGCGTAGCTTGCCGCTCTCCGTCTCGTAGTAGCGGATGACGTTGTCGCCGAACGCGACCGCCAGGGTGGCTTGGTTTGGACCCCACGTCATCCCGAGCGAGCCGTGATTGATCATTCTCGGTGACTCACCGATTAGCGTGTGGCTGCTGCCATCGAGCGCATAGCGATGCAGCTTCCGTCCGTAGTCCAAGACGTAGACGTTTCGGCTGTCCACCAGCATCGATGTTCGCAAGACCCCGAGGTCGGGGGTGGCGAAGGAGGTCACAGGCTTACCCTGCCGCGCTACGACCAGCCGCGAATATTGTTCGACATGAACGCGATAGACCGCGATGGTGCCGTCAGCGCTGACGCCGACACCGTCATGGATTGTCGCAGCGCCTTTGAAGACGCCGCTGGCGCCAGCGGGCTTTCCGTTTTCGAGTCGAGCGACTTTCACCGTGTAGTGCTTCGGTCCGGCAGTGCTCGCGACGAACGCACCGCTCACCGCGGTACCGCGATCGCCTGTACGGAAGCTGCGCCCGAGCGTGTTTTTCTCGGCGTCTAGCAGGCTGACGTTTCGCGCTTCGGGGGGAAACGTATAGTAGACCTCTTCGTCGCTCACGCGGCGCTCGTTGGCTCGTTGCTCGAGCAAGAAAGACGCTTGGCCAGCAACGGCGAAGGCCTGACCGGTGAGCCCTTTGTCCGGAACAATGACGGTCGAGGTGGGACGAGCTGTTTCGAGGTCCCAGCGCCGAAGCCACAAGGTCATAGGGGCGTGCGTGTCGTACTGGCGGCGAAAATCTTGATGCAGCGAAAACAGAGAGCGTCCATCTGCGCTGAACGTGACGCCGCGGAGCTCGGGTGACGGTTCGGGTAGCTCGGCGATAGTGACGCCCGTGCGCATGTCGATGATCGAGAGGCCACTAAGGCCGGTCGACAGATCTCGCGAGATGGGTTCTGAGCGGCGTGATGACCAAACGGGTGACGGGGTATAGCGCAGGTCCGGTGGCCACTTGGCGCCGGCCGGGTTTTTCGGCTGAGTGAGTGAGCCGCCGAGCGTAGCAAGCACCTCGCCGGTCAACGCGTCGTGCAGCCGTAGCGGCATATCTTTGCCGTAGACTTGTAGCTGGTAGCTGTCTGATTCGAACATCAGAGCGAAGGTCTCGCCGGTACCCACGTCGTGCTCGCGCAGGAGTCTGCCGCTGCGGGTGTCATGAATGGCCCAACCTCCAGGGATGATCGTAGCCAGGTATTTGCCGTCATACGACAACACCGCACCCTCGGGGGCGCGCGCGTTTTGGTAGACGGTTTCGACCGGGGCAGCGAAGACAAACAGGGCGAGGAGCATGCGGCGAATTTAGCGCACACCTCAGTGACGGCCGAGTCTTTCGGGTAAGCCGCTCGGGCAAGGTCTCGGCGTTCTGATCAGTTGAACCCTAGCGAAGTTGCCGGGCATTCGCTCATGTCGGCCAGAGGTCGCCGGCCGCGATGGAAGAGACGTCGAACTGCAAAAAGAACGTAGGGTACGCGTGGCTGCCACGCACCAAGGGTTGGCTCAACTGATTGTCGCAAACGCGCTAGCCGCTCGGTAAAATGCGCGAATGCGCATTCGGTCTTCCCTGACGCGTTTTATTGTCGCCCTGGCTGTCGCGAGTTGCCAACCTGCTCAGCCCGGCCTTCCTGACGCCGACCTCGACGCCATTAAATGGGAACCTGAGTTTCCTGAAGACGTCAATACGCTACAAGCGCAAGAAGGCGTGGATGTCGTGGAGAACGAGCTTGCAGAAAGCGTGGTCGTCACGGCAGACGAGCTGCGTTTTCCAGTGGCCACCTCGCAAGCGGTCGCCAATTGGTCGCCCGGACGCATTGTGCTTGGCCCACCAAGCGCAAGCTCGAGCAGCGACGCGAAAAACCCTTTCGGCTTTGCGCGTCGCGATTGTCTGTCACGCGTGAAGGCGATGTGTTCGTCGTCGCGACCGACGTCGTTGGGCTCGAGGACATCGTCGCTGGTGAGCTGCGTGTGCGCGTGGATTCGAATGCCGCGCTCGTCGACGTGGACCTCAGCAAAGTGGACCTCGATTGGGCGAGCAAGAACCTGTACGATTCGAGCCCGAACAATTTTTTCATCCCCACCTTTGAAGGCCTCACTGATGATGCCGCGACCGAAGAGCAGAGCGCGGGCCCCGCGCGCGGCTTCTTCGGTAGTATCGGCAGCGCCGTCGGTGGGTTCGCGGAGAAAGTAGGCGAGAAAGTGGCTGATACCACCACAGGCGTGGTGACAACGACTTACGGCATTCTCACCCAGGCCGTGTCGGCAAACTTCACGGGAAGTGGCGATTTCACCTCCGAGGTCTCAGGCGAAGCCGCTGACACGGCCTTTGTTGAGGACGTCAATTACGTCAAAACGAAACGCTCGAAAAAGGGGCGAGACATAGACATCGCCATCAACGTCAAACGTTTGGGTCTCAAGTCGGGCCGATTCAAACTCAACCCGGGTATTCAGTTTTCGGCGAGCGTGCCAAACAAGCTCAGCCCCAACGCCGGTCCCCTCAGCCTGAAGCTCGACATTGCCGCTCGCTCGGAGCTCGACCTCGTGTTTGATTACGATATTCAGGCGAGCGTTCGCACCCGTCCTGGTGTGCCCTTCAAGAAGGTGGGCGGTTCTGACAGCGAGCTTCTGCTCTCTGAAGAAGAAGCGGGCGATGTCTATGACACGGTCAACGCCGCGCTCTTTGGTGATCCCGATTTCAAGCTGCCACAAGGTTTCAGAAAGCTCCTCTACATCACCAAACCGAAAATCATGTACGTGCAAGCCGGGCCAGCGCCAGTTGTGATTACCTTCACGGTCCAATTCGATCTTCAGTGCGGCATTATGGCCAAAGGAACAGTGCAGGGGACGCTCGGCTTCAAGCATGCTGGGTCGTTCGTCTTTAGCGGCGGCTACGCCGAGGGCGCGAAGGAAAACATGACGCCGCCCACCTTCGCGCAGGCGACGAAGATGACTGAGAACACTATCGATGGCGGCGGCGAGCTCACCGTGTCTTGCGGCATCGTTCCGCGCGTCAATAGCTTGCTCTATGACACGCTTGGCCTGGGCGTTGGTGTGCGCAGCTCAATCGGCACGAAAATCACTCCGAACGCGAGCTGCCCAGGCGTCGCCCCAAATCCCGAGTCGCCAAAAAACCAGCTCAATTTCGAGTTCACGGCCGAGCTTGCCGCGCAGCTCACCGGGCGCGCGCAAGTCCCAGGCGCAAGCGCCTTGCAAAAAGAGGGCGCCAAGCTTGGTGTAGAAGTTGGCCCCGTTGAGCCGTACTTCAAGAGCTTTCCACTTGGTAAGCTCACCACCAACATCGGCACAAAATTTGGTTATTGCCCGGGGACGCGCGCTGCCGAAGGAGGAATTGCGAGCGGTGAACCTACTGTGAGCGCGGCTGGCACGAAGGTCACGGCCACCTGCGGCGCCGCGAGCGTGCTTTGTGCAGCAGGGAGTGCGTGCCGCGCCAACAGCGATTGCGCGAGACCAGCGGCGTGCGTGAGCGGCGTTTGCAGCACTGATACCTGCAGCAATGGCGTGTCTGATGGGCTCGAGACTGGAGTCGATTGCGGCGGCAGCTGCGCAACCAAATGTGGCGCGGGCGGCGGCTGCAAAACGGACGAAGATTGTGCCGCTGGTACATGCTCGCTCAGCAGCGCGATTTGCGTCACCGATCACTGCACAGACAGCAAATACAACGCCGACGAAGCCGGCATCGACTGCGGCGGTAGCTGCAGCAAGAAGTGTAAGAACGGTGACTATTGCTTCGATGCCTCAGGGCAAAGTTGCGAGAGCGGGTATGTGTACGACTACCGCTGCGTTGCTGGCACTTGTCACAACGGCGTTAAGGACGGCGACGAAAGCGGAATTGATTGTGGTGGCGCGAGCACATGCATTCGCTGCAACCCCGGTAGCCGCTGCGTGAGCAACGCCGACTGCCAGCCCGGCAATGTATGCAGGCAACAAGGAGACGCCATCGTGTGCACCGCGCCTGATTGCAGTGCGGTGAAGGGCGTGCCCCCCGCGTGCAATGACAGCGTCAAGAACTGCGCCGAGACTGACGCTGATTGCGGAGGCGCTCGCTGCGGCAAGTGCGACACTGGGCGCGGGTGCCTCGCCGCCTCTGATTGTGCCAGCGGTGTTTGCAACGGAGGCGTGTGCTCACCCGCGTCGTGCGTTGACCTCATCAAGAACGGCACCGAATCCGACGTGGACTGCGGAGTAGGGTGCAGCTTGTGCGCACAAGGAAAAGCCTGCAGCTCAGGGGCTGATTGCGCGAGCGCTTCGTGCGTGTCTGGCGTTTGTGCCGCGCCGACGTGCCAAGACAACGCAAAAAATGGGAACGAAACGGATAGCGATTGTGGCGGACCAGACTGCCCCAAATGTAGCGTGATGAAGCTCTGCAGCGCACCGTCCGACTGCGAGCTCAACTACTGCATTGGCGGTACCTGCCGCGACTCGTCGTGCAGTGACCTTCTCAAGAACGGACGCGAGACGGACGTTGACTGCGGCGGACCTGACTGCCCGCGGTGCGGCAACAATCTCGCATGCGCAGGTGATCTCGATTGCTTCAGCCTCGTTTGCACCAGCATGCAATGCCAAGCGCCGACTTGCGTAGACACTCGAAAAAATGGCGCGGAAACGGATTTGAACTGCGGCGGTCCCACCTGCCCCGACTGCGCGGTGGGGCAGAGCTGCGGCGTTGATGGCGACTGCGCAAGCGGCGTTTGCAACCTTGGTGTCTGCGTAGCGCCTGGTTGCACGGATCTTGTTCAGAACGGGGACGAAACCGACGTCGATTGTGGTGGCCCAGACTGCAACAAATGCATCTTTGGTAAGAGCTGCATGAACACGAGCGACTGCGTGCCGTCAGGGATCTGCTCAGCGGACGCGCCGCGTGTGTGCGTTGACCCAAGTTGGTGCGCAGATGGGATGCAAAACTACGGCGAAGACGCAGTCGATTGCGGCGGTGACGTTTGTTCTCAGCACGGGTTGCTGTGCAACGCGGCAAACACGGCTGCCACGACGAATTGTTCCGGGATTGTTGGGCTAGACAACATTGGCTTTGGCAATTTTTCAATCAGGTTCAGCCTGACGACGACGTACACTGACGTGGTGCTTGGCGCTCAGCGCGCCACGTGCACGAACACTGCTGCGGCGCAATGGATGGTCTACGTAGGGAGCGCTGGACACCTGTATCTCATGTTCCGCGGCGCCGACGGGACGACCCTATTCATGAACTCGCCAAACCCGGTCAACGATGGGTACAACCATACCATTAGACTCACGCGCTTCAATGACGTCTTCTATATGAGTGTCGACTATCAGACGGTGGCGACACAGCTGACAAGCGCCGGGAGTCGTATCAACTTCACGGGAACGATGCCACCCGTGCAGTCTGGCGCGTTTGGTCCCGAGGTTCCTCCGACTGCGCACACGGGCTGCGGTCTGAGCGCGTTCGTGCAGCCGGTCGGTATTCAATATCTTGGCGGTCCTACGGTTTGCCTCCCTTGATCTTGGCTGCCACAACCGGAAGCGGAACCTAAAGGCAGGCGCGCTCGACCCCTCTTTTACGCCTAGCCTTGCCAACAACGGCTTCAACAACATCGTGATCATCCACGTCGCGGTGCCTCGGCTTCCTCTGCTTTGGAAAGAATGCCGCGCGTCAAGCCGCGCAAACTTCGTTAGCAACCGCAGCGAAGGGTTTCCGTATCAGTCAGCAAAGGAGCTGACTCATGGAAACCACCTGGAAGATCGCGATTTATTTCATTTATATGACGGTGAGCGTTGGCCTCACCTTCTTTCTGGCGAGAACGCTGCAGCGCAACGGCGCAGTCTTTCTTCGCGATGTTTTCGACGAACGACCAGAGCTCGCCGAGGCGTTGAACCAGCTACTCGTTGTTGGCTTCTACCTGCTCAATATGGGTTACGCCTGCTTGATCATGCGCGGGTACTACCCGGACAACCCCGTGGAGGCAGTCACAGTCTTGATCGAAAAACTCGGTACGCTCCTTTTGTCATTGGGCGTGCTGCACTTTGCAAACCTGTACTTGTTCCACCGTATTCGTCGCAAAGCGAAGCCAAACGTTTTGCCACTTCCGGTGATGCCACAGGTCAAGCTCGAGCACGCGGCTTGAAAGGAGCTTGTCATGCGATACCTCACAGTTTTGTACGATGAACGATGCCCGCTCTGTGTACGCTGCGCCGACTGGATGCTTGCGCAGACGCAGCTCGTACCGCTGCGAATCTTGGGCGCGCACAGCGCCGAGGCGGACCGACGCTTCAAAGGCTTGCCATGGCTGGGGTACGAGCTCTGTGTGGTCAGCGATGCGGGGGATGCGTGGGTGGGGCCGGCGGCGTTTCTGATGTGCCTATGGGCACTCGCAGACTACCGCGACTGGGCGTACCGGCTCTCGGGCGATACCTTTGCGCCGCTGGCAGAACGCTTCTTTCGGACGCTCTCGAGACGCCGCAGCAGCATTGCCGCCCTGTTTCGTTTTGGCCAAGAAGACTGCGCGGATGGCACGTGCCGCACATGCTTACCCGTGCGAAACCCATGAATGAACTCGAAACGTAGTCGAACTTCGAAGTCGTTGCCGTGGGCAATCTTTCGAGTTCGAACGATCTTTGCGGGCATCGCGGTCTCCCGCCCCACACCTGTCGACCTCTCAGCGGGCAGCGTCAAAAAGTTTGGACGTGAGCCCCTACGCGCCTCGCGATAACGGAAATGTGACACCACCTATTCGCGCAGGCTTCTCTCGCTCGTTCGTAGCTACCACCAGCGACGACCCACTGGCGCCTCGCCCCTCGGGCACAACAGCTCGTCGCGGCCTTCCAATAGACGCCATGGAAGCGCGCACGACCCTGATGCCACCCACGCGCCGCGCGACTGTCGCTGCGCCTACACCTCCCATCGCGGCGCCGAGCGCCGTCAATCCAGTCGAAATTTTGCGCTACATTCAATCCGGCGAGGTGGTGATGCGCCTCCCTTGCAACCCAGGGAACTACGGCTCGGGCTTCTCGGCCTTCAGCATTCACGAGCCGGCAGCAGGCGCCCCCCGTCCCTACCTCGAGCTGCGCTGCCGCGTGACCAATGGTCGTCTCGAGACGAATCCCGAGCTCACATCCCTTACCTTTCACCCGCCGCTCGACAACTTCGCGTGGATTGAGACGCCACGCTTTACGATCGACGACAACGGCCGCATCATCGCCAACCTCAATGGCTTCTTCAATCAAACCATCACGCGCGATCTGCTCGGGATCGATGCAGTTCCGCTCAGACTGAGCGCCCTCTACGATCTCATCATCGAGCGTTCTGCCTCCATGGCCGCCACCGCCGCGCAATTTTCTGCTGGCGGCAACCCTTTCGATCTTTCGGCCTACGAGCTGCGTGTCAATCACGCCACACTTTCTGCTGGCAATCTTCCTATTCCTGCCGAAATCCTATCAGCACGCATCGCGCCGGGCACAACGGTCAACGTTATTGCGAACGCTGGGCACGTCCAAATGACAGGCGACTACGCCTTCAGCAGCATCTCGCTGACGCGGCCGGAGCTGGCACTTCGCGGCGGCGCGGTATCTGCGCACGGCACGCTCGACCTGCGCCTAGACAGCACGACTGGCGTGCCCTCGTCGGTTGCGCTCGCGCTCGATCGCGTCGATGTAAGCGCAGACTCCCTAGCGGTCACAGATAGCCACGGATCGAGGATCGCACTCGGGCGCACGGTCATTCACGACGGTGCATTGAGCATCGACGTGAGCTTGCCATCTGGCACCACGCGGTCGCCGCCATCGTTGATCGTCAATGGAGTATCAACCACGCTGACCAGCGGAACACTCCACGCGGTCGCGCCTGGCGTAGACTCACCCATCACACTCAGCGCTGGTGCGGTCACGGGTTCCCTCGCCCTTCGCAATGGCAACCTCGACGCCACATTGTCTTCCGCGGCGCTGAGCGCGAGTGCACGAGGCTTGTCTGCCGGCCGCGGCATGGCGCGTCTCGCCTACAGTGAAGCCACGATTTCTGGCGCCGGCAGCGTTCGGTTCAACGACGGCCGCGCAACCTTCGATGGTGCGCTCGCCATTGAAGGCACGGTTGACGATGCGCACATTGGTCGTTTGGGCGGACCGTTTTCCCTCGATGTCGCCACTGGGGCGCGGATCGCGCTCAACGTGTCTCACGCGTCTTTTGGCGGCGCGGCCGAACCAGAGCTTGCGGCGACTGGCGAGCTCGACGTCACACTGGACTCAGGTGAAATCACGCTACCAGGCGGGCAACGCATCACCTTGGCACGCGGAACACGCGCGTACCTGAACGCGTCGGAGATTGTGAGCAATGAAGCGGGCATGACCGTGAGAGGCGCGCTCGAGATCGAAGCGGAGCTTGGTGCGGCAATGGCCCCAGAGACACTCGCTCCCGGCGTACGTGTCTCGCGCATCGCCGGCGCGGAAGGCCGCTTCCATATCACCATCGCCAACTGTGAGTTGCTTCCAGACGGAAGCTTTCGCGCCGCAGGTCTCGATGCCAGCGCACACGCGACGGTGCGCTCGATCACCGGACGTATCGCACCAAGCCTGATCACGTCGCGGGCGCGTTCGACCTCGCGTGCGAGCACAGAGACCATGGCGGTCGCACCAGCAACGACGGCGCTTCCAGTCATTGCTCCTTCGTTCTCTGATACGGTGCGCGCGATTGACTCCGCGCACGTCCGCGTTAGCGTTCCGCTTCCTGCCGGAGACGTCATTCGCATTCCGTTGCCATTCGGCGCTTCTTACGCGCCAGTCACGATTGCGAACGGCACGACCGCCACGTTCACAATGAGCCTTCGTAGCGGGGAAATCGATCGCCCGAGCGTCCGAGTCACACTGAATCCCCCCCTCGACCTGCCAGCATGGGTCACCAG
>JBIKMD010000472.1:0-4743 GCA_044359465.1 Myxococcota bacterium | reverse complement strand
CGGCGTTGGCCACGTGCGCTTCGCGGCTTACGCCGCGAAGGCGGAGAACCAGACGGAAACCAGCGGGTGGGTCCCTGGGCACCGATGAAACCGCTGAAAGTGGTACCCTCGAACGCCGCTGGCGACAGTCATGTTCGTGTCGAACCAAGCGACTTTGCTCGCGAGTGCGCAGACCAAGCTCGATCAAATCTCCGCAGCTTTGGTCAGTAGCAGCGACACGACGGACTCTATTCTGATTGAGGGCTACACGGATTCGCTCGGAGGTGATGCCCACAACATCGCGCTCTCGCAGCGCCGCGCTCAAGCTGTCCGCGACTACATCGTGAGCCGCGGTTATCCTACAGAGAAGATTCGCTCGACGGGTATGGGAAAAGCCAACCCTATCGCCAGTAACGCGAACGCAGAAGGCCGCGCCAACAATCGGCGCGTAGAGATCATCATCGCTCCTAGCAAGTGATGTCCTCGTAGTTTGGAGTGAGTCATGATCCGCTATAAATTCAATGAGGGGCGCGTTGACGGAACTAGTATCCGCGCGCGCCCCGGGATGGTGCCCAGTGCGGGGCCCCTCGATCCTCTCGGCGCGCAAGATGTTGCAAAGCAGCTCGACCGTCTCCTGCTTGCCCGCTTTTGCCCACCGAGCGTTCTGATCGACTACAAGCTGAACATTGTGCAGTATCGCGGCGACCTCAGCGGCTTTTTGGGATCCGCCCCGGGCGAGACGAATCTGTTGCCAATGGCGCATGGGGACTTGTTTCCCACGTTGCGCGAAGCGCTCGCCGAAGTGAAGATGAACGCCGCTCCTGCTCGCCGATGCGCCGTAGTTGTGGATAGCCACGGCACGCGCTGCGACTTGTTCATTCTGCCTTTCCCGAACAGCACGCCGGAGCTCTACGTCGTTCTCTTCGAACTGCCAGAGAATCTGCAGCGCATTGAAACGCAAATCGGTGAAGAGGCGAATCATCTTGCGCGACTCGAACGTGAGCTAGCGGCAGGGCAAGCGAGACTAGCGGGATTGCTAGAAGCGCATGCCACGCAAGGAGAGGCCTTTCACAAAGTAAATGCGGAGCTCATGCGTTCGGCAAGCGCGCTCGATGCGGTGTACTTCGAGTTAAAAGCCGTCGTGCTCGCGGCCGCACAAGCCGAGGCTGTCGCCGAGCGTGCCACAAAAGCGAAGGATCAATTTCTTGCCACGCTGTCTCATGAGCTTCGCACACCGCTCAGTATCATGCTGATGCAGGCGCAACTTCTACGCCGCGGCGATATGGACGCTTCGAAGCTTGCGCGCGCAAGCGCCGCCATAGAGCGTGGAACGAAGATGCAAGTGCAGCTCATTGACGACTTATTGGACGTCACACGAATTAGCTCAGGTAAGCTGAAGCTCGACTTGCAGCCGGTCAACTTGCGCTCTGTGATCCTTGCTGCTCTGGAGAACGCGAGCTGGCCGGCCGAAAGCAAACGGGTGAAGATTGAGACTGCGCTGAGCGCGGAAGAGCCGCAGATCTACGGCGATCCGACCCGTCTCCAACAAGTGGTTGCCAACTTGCTGACCAATGCGATCAAGTTCACGGGAGAAGGCGGCCGTGTTTTCGTGAGTCTAGAGATGCAAGCGCAGTGCGCGCGTCTGGTCATTGTGGATACAGGTATTGGTATCGATCCCGAGTTTCTCCCCAAGATCTTCACACGCTTCACCCAAGAGGACAGCTCGAGCACTCGGATGTTTGGTGGGCTCGGACTCGGGCTCGCCATCGTTCGTCACCTCATAGAGCTTCACGGTGGGAGTGTGCATGCGGAAAGTCCCGGGTTAAACAAAGGAGCCACGTTTTCGATCGTGGTTCCCATTCTGGATGCTTCGGTGGGAACGGTGCAGACCGGTTCGCAGCCGCTCCGTACGCTGCCTCGTGCGAGTGCTTACACCGCGCTACGTGGGGTTCGGGTGCTCGTGGTGGATGACGATGGCGACACGAGAGAGGCCATCGCGGAAATGCTTGCACAAACTGGTGTAGAGGTGCGCGTTGTCGCGTCCGCAAGTGCGTGCCTGAGTGTGGCCGAGTGGTTCAAACCCGAAGTGCTGTTGTCTGATATCGCCATGCCTGGTGAGAACGGTCTGTCGCTCATCCGACGCTTACGCGCAGGCGGCAGCCGCGTTCCAGCGATCGCGCTCACCGCACACGCAAGCGAAGACGACCGCTTGCAATCGCTTGCCGCCGGTTTTCAGCAGCATCTGGTCAAACCAGTAGATATCGATCGCTTGAGCGATACGATCCTGAAGTTGTTGAATCCCCTGGTTACATGAGCGGGCTTGGCTCTGCCATGTACTCTTGAAGACGGTATTGAATTTTGCGCGGAGAGATTCCCAAGATTTCCGCAGCCTTTGCAGTGGACCCACCGGTGAACTCCAACGTCCTTAGGACAGCGAAACGTTCGATGTCAGCCATCTTTGCCCCGGGAATGGTAGGCATGGGTGTCTTTGCGCTCGTGAGCGCCGCTCCAGAGGAAGACTGTGCGTGATCGTTCAGCGCAAAATTCTCAACGTCAATTTGTTCTGTTCTGCACACGAGCACGGCGCGCTCGATCGCGTTCTCCAGCTCACGCACGTTCCCTGGCCAAGTATGCCGCGACAGTAGCACAAGGGCGTCATCACTGAATCCGGTGAGCGTCTTGCCATTTTCTTCAGCGAAGCGACGAAGAAAGTGCATGGCGAGCGCAGGAATGTCTGCGCGCATGGTCCGCAGTGGCGGAGTGGTGAGTGCTACCACGTTCAGTCGATAGAACAGGTCTTCGCGGAAGCGACCTTCGCGGACCTCTTTGAGCAAATCCCGGTTGGTGGCGGCAACAATGCGTGCATCGATTTTGACTGTTTGATTGCTGCCAACGCGCTCGATCTCATGGGCTTGCAAGACGCGGAGCAACTTCACCTGCACCGCCGGTGAGATCTCTCCAATTTCGTCGAGAAAGAGCGTGCCACCATCTGCTTGTTCAAAGCGCCCACGGCGTTGTCCTAGCGCGCCGGTGAAGGCGCCCTTCTCGTGTCCAAAGAGCTCGCTCTCCAGCAAGCTTTCGGAGAGCGATGCGCAGTGCAGCTTGACGAAGGGTTTCAGGCGGCGCGGGCTGAGATCGTGAATCGCTGCGGCGATGAGCTCTTTGCCTGTTCCACTCTCACCGCTGATGATGACTGATGCGCGCGACGGCGCCACCATCCGAATCGTATCGCAGAGATCGCGCATGGCTGCGCCAGACGATCCGATGATCCCGTCTAACGCGTTCCGTTCCGTGCTGAGCTGGGTACGTAGTTGGAGTGCTTCACGGCGGAGTCGTCTGCGTTCGAGCTCGCGCTCGATCACGAGCTGAAGGTAGTCGAAGTTGATGGGCTTCTGAACGTAGTCCGCTGCGCCTTGGCGCATGGCGGTCACGGCCGTTTCCACTTGGCCGTCGCCAGTCATCAGCACAATGGTCGAGTCCGGATCGAGCTCGCGCGCTTTCTTGAGCAGGCCAATGCCGTCGAGCCCAGGCATTCTCAGGTCGCTGAGGATCAAGTCTGGATTGAACTCCGCGAGCTTGGCGAGCGCTTTGAATCCATCACTCGCGACCGCGCAGTCGTAGTTGTAAGACTCGAGCAAATCGACGAGCGCGACGCGGGAATCGGCATTGTCTTCAACGACGAGGATGCGACCTTTGGCTGTCATGTAGGTGGACTCCGTGTGCCGGAACGTCCGGGATCGCACAGGGTAGCCCATCGCGAGGCAACGGTACAGGTGGCATTCTTGCCTCAGTTCGCCCGTCCGAAATGATCATTTGTTCAGTCGCGACCCGATCTGACGTCGCCCTCTGTTTGAGTCATGTTCACCAACCGAGGGAGCTTTCATGGGACTGTTCGCGTTTCTGATCTTGGCTGCCGTGTCGTTCGCTGCATTGCTCGCGCATGGGCGTCGTTTGAGCGCTGCGGAACACGCCCTCTATGCCGCTCGACTCGACAATGCGCGTTTGAGCGAGTTGCTCAGCAACGCGGAGCTCGATATCGCGAGGGTGCGCTTTCAGGCGGACGCGAAGAGTGCTGCGTTCGAGCAGAGTCAACGTGAGGTCCATGCACTGTCGGAGGCCCTGTCTGAGCTGTCGGCCAGAATGCAGGCGGAACGCGAACGGACGGTCGTGCGGACGCCACGGCTCGTCACGCAGCGACTCGAGGGTGTTTAGAGCCATTCCCAAAACCTCTGCCGTCGCAGCGCCTAATCGCGAGTGAAGTCTAGATGTGCCTTGCGCTAGCACGCAGATGCTGCGCCAGGTGATGTGTTGTGCCACCCATCATTGACGATCAACCGCTGCGCGCTGAGCTCTTTAGCGTTGGTCAATTAGAACGTCATGCGCGGACGATCGCGGGCTGGCATGAGCTCACACCGCGCGCGTCCCACGGTGGTGATTGGTTGCTTGAGCGCTTAGCGTCTAACGCGGCGGCGCTCGATGAAGCCTGCGCGCTGGTGACGGACGCAGTGAGTCGTGGTCGCCAAATCACGCCGGCAGCGGAATGGCTGATCGATAATTTTCACGTGATAGAAGATCAGATCGCGCTCGCGAAGAAGCATCTGCCGCGTTCCTACAATCGCGAGCTGCCGAGGCTCGTCAACGGCGCGCAGCCAAATACGCCTCGCGTCTATCACATTGCGATAGAGCTCATTTCGCACGCGCACGGCAGGGTAGATGACGACGGGCTACGTGCTTTCGTTGCAGCGTACCAAGAAACTAGACCGC
>JBIKMD010000257.1:0-6313 GCA_044359465.1 Myxococcota bacterium | reverse complement strand
GAACAGGTCTCCTACTGGCTCCCCATTCAGTCTGCGCGCACCGTGCTCGTTGAGATGGCAGCGCGCAACTTGTCAGAGGTGCGCCTTTGGAAAGATGGAGAGTGGTTGCTCGAGACCGCGTCCGAGCAAGAGGTTGTGGATCCTGTTGTTGGTAGACCACTCACGGTCGTGCGGCTATCGCCTCGGCTAGAGCCAGGCCTGTATTTGGTCACGGCATACGGTGGTCCTCCCTTGCCGTGGTCCGAGGAGAACGGCGCCCATCCCTTCTATGCGCGCTTTGGAGTTCCCCCGCTTCCTGCTGCGGGCAGATTTACGGCAGAAGTAAGTCCGTTCGGCGTGGATCGCTACCGCGTGGCGGGTAAGGCAGATTTCTTTCGCGCCGAAGTTCCAGAGGCGCGTCCGCTCACGCTCAATGTGCAAACCGTGGATGCGCCCTCGTTTGGTGGTCACGGCACGTCCGCGAGCATCACCAAAACGTCGTTGCCTCCCATTGCAGAGATCACCACCTACGCCGCGGCGAACCGCGAGCATGTTGTCACCGTCAGTGGTTCGGCTGGGCAAAACTACGCGCTCCAATTCTTCCCTCGTGCGTCGACCTACCCATTCGTCGCTGGGCACGACTACTCGGTGACGACGCTGCACGCAGGTGTCCCCGCAGACACGATTGATGCCACGGCGATCGTCGAGTGCTCCGGCGTCGTGCGTGAGGCCTCGGTTGTAGCGATTGAAGCGGCGCGTGGTTATCGGCGCCGTTTCAATCTGCTCGACGACGCCTCGTTCTTCATAGAGGTAAAAGACGCAGGAGACTACCAAGTCGATATTGGCGGCGAGGGGGTAGAGGCGCAGTACCGCATTGAGCCTTTCCTCATCTCTAGACCGCGCGGCTACCGAACGCCGGATGCACAAAAGAGCCAAACTACGTGGTCACTCGATCGCGGCTACTTCGTGCTCACGCTGCTTCCCTCGCGCAAAGGGATTGCCGAGGTGACGATCAAGAAGGCGTCTGGCGTGCGTGGGCTGCTCAATAAGATCAGCGACGTTCCGATGACCCCAGTGCGTGCGAGCGCGAGTTTTCCGCGCGTGAGTGTAGGCTACAATGAGGCCTGCTCCTTACGCCTCAATGATCAGAATGTGGCCACGGGTGCCTTGATTCGCGACGTGAACGACCCGCCGCCTGCAGCGCCTCAGGCCGCCCAAGCGAGTGAGCCACTTCCTCCGCTGCCTTCTACCGAGAAGGCGGCGATTCCCAAGTTGATTGAGCTCACAGCGGGTGCGCCCAAGTTCTTCGACATCGAAGCCGGGTCAGAGAAACACTTTCTCGTGCGCGTGTCGCAAGCTGGTTTGTATCGTTTGGAGAGCACCGGCCTGCTCGCCATGCGCGGCGCGATTCGGACCCGCACTGTGACCTCGCTCGATACACAAGAGCAAAACGGAACGGGTCGTAACTTCCTAGTCCAGCAGTATCTACGCGAGGGTGACTACCAGTTGTCAGTCTTCGCGCTCGGTACGTCCGCTGGTCACTTTGGTTTGCAGCTCACGCCTGCAGAGGTGATTGAGGGAGGCACGTTGCTCGATGGCATTGTGGCGCGCGCTAGTGTGCCCGCTGGGAGCGCCGTGCTTTATCGCTTCAAAACACCGCGTGTTGGTAGCTACCGTTTGCGCTCATTTAGTATTGGTCGCACCTTTCGTTCGCGTTTTGAGGACGGTGAGGGCTGGCCCGTTGAGCCGGTGAACATTCCTGCGGATCTCAATTTCAGGTTGAGCGCTGGGTCCTACCGCTTGCTGCTACTGCCGGAGACGGTGGAGTCGTTGCAGCTCACCCGCATCGATCGCGCGCGCAAATCGTCCGTGCGCAAGGGCCATGGGCCGCATGAGCTCATTGTTGGTGACTGCGGAGAACACACTTGGCGTGAGAGCAAAGAGCGCACGCCTGATGCTTGGCGCTTCGTGTTGCCGGCGCGCGCAGAGACCCACATCACGCTCAGCAACGGCATGATCGGCAATCTCTATGCGATCGCTGGGTCGAACAAGCGCGAGGTGGGTGTGCTTCCGCCTCAGCAGGGCTTCAACGGCTCGCTCGAAGCGGGAACCTATGTTGTCGAGACTACAAACGTACGCACGGATGACCGCGTGTCTTATAAAGCCTGCGTTCGCACTGCGCAGTTGCTCGAGGGTTTGACGCGAACGCTGAACGCGCCGGCAGTTGTGCCGGTGTCAGTGGGTCGCACGAGCCTGGTCGAGCTCTCGTCGTTTGCAGGGCAAGACGTACGCGCTACGCTGCTCGATGCGCAGGGCAATGTCATTGCCAAATCAGACGACCGACCGAGCGACTGGAACTTTCATATCGCGACGACGCTGGCCGCCGGGCAATACGCGCTGCGGGTGGAGCCCGTGGGTGTTGGCAGCGCGCGTTTATCCGTAGAGATGCGGGTTCCCAAAGAAGTGTTGCAACCAGAGCTCACGTTTCCCGCGTCTGTAGAAAAGACCTCTGCCGATGCCGTCAGCGTGTTTCCTTTGCCCAAATTGCCGGCGGATGCGGATTTGCTCGTCATACAGGCCACGGCGAATGAGGGCGTGGGGATTGCTGTCGAACAAGCAGACGGCAACACGTGGACCGTTTGCGGAACGGACGTAGGGCGCCGTGCCCATTTGGAAGTGCCGGTCAAAACGGGTGCCACGCTGCGCGCGCGTTTGTGGTCCATCGATCGTCGCGGCACGCCAGTGAAATTGCAAGCAGCGGCGGTCGCGACGCGCGTGAGAGATGAAGGTGACCTGAGCAACGGCGTGGAGGGCACGCTGGTGGATGGCATCACGCCACCTGTGTCCGTTGCGTCTTTCGACGTGAAGCGGCCAGGTGTCTTTGCGGGAGGCGCAGCTGGCGTGCGTTGGACGAGCACGGTGGCTGCAAGTGCGGTGCAAGCACCCGATGCCATCATGGCGCTGCAGAGTGCTCGCTTGTATTTGGTGACTGACGCTGCGGCGCGCCTCCAGGCGAAGCGCATCGAGTTAGGACAAACAGTCACGAGCATTGAAGTGCCTCAGCGCGGCGTGGCGACTGCGGACGTACAAAACGGAAGCGGTGCGCTCGTTGTGCTTGCTTCATCACGCACCGGGCAGCCGGGCCTGAAGGTGCAAGAGCAAGACGGAAGGTCTGCGCCGCCTCAGAATGGAATGAACGCCGGCGTGAGAAGCGCTGTTGCTGTGAGTCTTGCACCAAAGAAGCCGCAAGCGGTGGTGTGGCCGGCAGAAGCGCTGCGTGAACCCATGGATGTGAAGCTCAGCGCGTTTCGGTTCTCTAAAGTGGAGCCAAACGCGCTGAACATTGGCGCGACGGCAAGCCAGATCGCTGCGAGCGCCTCTCGTGTTTACACACTGCCAAAAGGCGGCAAGCGCGTGCACATCGTTGCGGACGCAGCTGTCGTGGCTGTGTTGTCTCAAGATGATGAGCCTCTCGCCATTATCGGCGGCGCTGACGCGCGCAGCGATGAAACGCTTGAGACCACGGCGGCGAATCGTCTCACGCTTCTGAACATTGGCACGAAGTCTCAACAAGCCGTCATTGAAGTCTTGAAGCTCGACACGGACCCCGTAGCGCTAAAGCTGAATGCACCGGTGGCGCTGCGCTTCGCGGCAAGCGGCGTAGAGCGCATCGTGCTCTCTGCCGAAGCGGGCAATCGAAGCGTTTGGACACGCGGCGCAAGTGCGGAGCCGTTGTTGCTTGCTGCCGATGGCAGTGTGCGTCGTGGCACTGAGATCGCCGTGCCGAGCGTGGGAGGTGTGCTGCTCGTGCCGCATGAGGCTGGGTTGGTCGTCACTTGGCTGGAAAAAGATCGCGCGTATGGTCCGGGTCTTTGGGGCGGAGAACGCGCGCTCACTGCGAAAGATTTGTTTGGTGGAGAACGTGTGGTGCTCGCGGAGGCGCAAGCGCGTTTCACGCTGCGCTCACCAGCACCCGTCGTGTTTCACTTGCGCTCAGAGGCGCCGGCGCTCGTCAATGTGAAACGCGGCGACGTGCAGAGTGTCACGTTGCAAGCGGCGGGCGTGTCGAGTGATGTCTACGTTGGTGAAACGCCAGTGGAGGTGACGCTGCGTGCCGTCTCAGGAAAAGCGCTCGGTGGCGCGCTCGAGGTGACAACTTCAAATGTGACTGCGCTCAGCGAAGGACAAGGCCCAGAGGTCTTGCTCGGCAGCGGTCAGAGTCGCTTCTTCTCATTCAAAGTAAAAACAGCAGCGGCCATTGGCGTAGGTGTTCGCAGTGATGCCGATCGTATTGATGCCGCATTGTTGGATCTAACGGGAAAGACCATCGGCCGCGGCGCGGCGCAGATGCCCACCCTGCAGCCAGGGACGTACCTTGTGTCGGTAAAGCTCGATCCAAACGTAGCACCAGCCACGTTGCGGCCAGCGGTCGTCGGGTTGGATCCGCCAGACACGCGGCCCCCGCCTGAGATTGCGCGGCGTTATTACGAAGCGGGTGATGGGCCTGTTGAGTTCTCCGCTTCGCGCGGGAACGCAGACCCAGATCAGTCAGCCCTCGGCAGTGAGGGAGAAGAAACGCCAATGGATCAGCAGATGGAGTCCAGTGAGTCCTCTGAAGGCGAGCCAGTCGATGTGGAAACGGGGGAATCAGATGGAGACTAAAACGCGTGTTGTAGTTGCTCTCGCTGTGGGCCTGATGGCCGTTGCGGGCGTCTCGGTTGCGCTGCCTCCGCATGCACAGCGGCCGGCGGCAACGTCGGGCACAATCGTGGTGCCAGATCGTTTTGTACGGCGCTGGGATCCGGTGACGATCTTCTTCGAGAAGGACCTTGGCCCTGCGCGCGGAGGACCAGAGGATCAGCCGAGCAAGTATGTGAAGCTGAGCCCGTCGCAGCCCGGCGCCTTTACCTGGCTCGATGCACGCACGCTGCAGTTCAAACCTTCTGAGCCATGGCCGCCGCTCAGCCGCGTGCAGTTGTCGATGGATGGCTCGAACGCGAGGCTCGCTACGTTGATGCCGGCGCCACTCGAGTCGGTACCTGCGCGCGAGGCGAGCGGACTCCTCCCTGTTGAAGAGATTCGTTTCACCTTTCCTGAGCCGATTCCCATCGAAGCGCTCTCGCGCATGGTGTCTATCGAGCTGCGTGCTTTGCCGGGTGTTGGGGCGGGCGAAGGGCGATTCCTTGGACGTGACGATTTCAAGCTGAAAGCCGTGCAACGTGATGCACGCTCAGATCCCGCGGCCTACATTGTGGCTTTGGCGCGGCCGATTCCGTTTGGTACACGCGCCGTCGTGCATTTTCGTCTGTCGCTCGATGAAGATGCGGGTGAAGCGCTGTCCGAGATTGCGTTCTCTACTGCGCCTCCGTTTCGCGCCTCGCGGCTTCGCTGCGATGGGAATGCAGAAGTGCCGCTCACGCCTGCGGGCGTGAATTACGGGAAGGAACAAGCCCTGAAGTGCAGGGCGGGTCGCGCTCACGTCTACGTGGATTTTTCCGCGCCGCCCAAAGGGCTTGGGCCAGTGCAGGCCAAGAATCTGGTGCAGATTGTCCCCCCGGTTGAGGATCTGAGCTTCGAAGTGCAAGGGTCCACGCTCACCATTAGCGCGCGTTTTGTGCCTGAAACGCTGTACAAGGTGGCGCTGGCGCCGGTGCCTCTCAAGGACGAACGCGACCGTGCGCTCGACATGAGCGGGGCGAGCAGCGCGTTTTTGTATTTCCCAAAACAAGCGCCTTACTTGAAAGTGGCGCGCGGCCGCGTGGTGATGGAGCGTTTTGGTCCGCAGTACTTGCCGCTCGACGGACGTGGGCAAGATCGTTTGGATCTGCGTGTCTTCAAGATTGATCCGCTCGATCGCAACTTGTGGCCGTTTCCTGAGAAGCCGATCAGCATCGATGAATCGCAGCGTCCACCAGGCCCAGGTGAAGAGCCGCGTCAGCATGCTGGCCCATCATCCATTGCCCCATCTGATATTGCGGCACATATAAGTATGCTTGGTTCGCCGCAGGGGTCTGCCATTGTGAGTACGCCGCTCAAACGTGATGGCGCCGGCGGCGGTTTTGGTTTGGATATCGAGCCGCAGCTCACCAAAGTGGGCGGGAAAGAGAAGCCAGGAACGTACCTGGTGGGCGTGCGTCGACTCGATGGTTCGCAGGATCGTTCCTGGACGCGTGTGCAAGTGAGTGACCTTGTGCTCAGCACCGCTGAAGAGCCAAGCCAAGTCCGCTTCATTGTCACTTCGTTGTCGACTGGCCAGCCTGTGGCGGGCGCCGAGATCAAAGTCGAAGGTGGGCGCGTCTCGTCTTGGACTACTGCGATGAGTGGCACAACCGGC